>JAYVAS010000749.1:0-2981 GCA_043750895.1 Pseudomonadota bacterium | reverse complement strand
AGGTAGGTCCAGCCGTCCACCTCGTTCTGCGGGACGTCGTACTCCGGCGACTCGGCGGGCTTGATGGCCACCTCGATCGTCTCGGGGTCGGGCACGTAGGACAGCGCGAAGGTGTCCATCACGCCGGTGGCGATCAGACCGAGGCGCTCCATGATGCCGCTATAGTCCGAGGAACAGATGTCCGCCTCGATCCCTGCGAACGACGAGATCGCGATCTCGTAGCGATGACCGGGGACGGTGTCCGCGCACGCCCGGTCCGTGGGCGGGCCGATGATCCCGGACACGGTGATCAGCGAGGGGTCCTCCTTGGTGGTCCGCAGCAGGTCGCTCAGGTTGGAGACCGGCGTCAGCTTGTCGCTGTCGGTGTAGCAGCTCTCCCCGTCCGCCCCGCTGCCCAACGCCCCGAAGTCGGAGCAGTCGTTCTCGTCCGAGAGGAAGATGATCGAGAGCATCGCGTCCTCCCGAAGGAACCCGATGTTGCGGGAGTTGGTGAGCGGGGGCGTGAGCGCGGTGATCGCCGCCTGCAGCCCTTTCTCCTGGTCCGAGCCGCCGGTCGAGACCTGGACCCGCCCCTGGAACGCGCTCACGTAGTTGGCGGTGCTGTTCTCCAGGTAGCTGGGGTTGCCCAGCAGGACGCCGGCGTCGGGATTGGACGCATCGACGTCGGTGGTGATGACCCCCAGGTGAAAGTCCATGCCCGAGGACTCGAGGCCGGTCACGAACTGTTGGGCGCTCGTGGCGACCGCCTGCTGCTCCTCCGCCATGGACCGGGAGTTGTCCACGACCCACAGGATGTCGACCTGGTTGGAGGGCGCCTGGTTGAAGGTGTCGACCTCGATCCGGCGACTGAACTTCTGCTCGTTGCACCCCCCGAGGAGGGCGATGCCAACGACCCAGAGCCCGGCGACCCCGCCCTCAGTACTCATACGTGATGGTGAGGGTCGAGCCGCGCGCCGGCACGCCTTCCCCATGGAAGGTGAGCATCGGCGGGTCGCTGGTATAGGTCCAACCATTGGTCTCATCCTCGAACACTTCGTAATCCCCGCCAGTCTCCGGATGGGTCCATGCTTCGAGGGTTGCGATCACCGGCTCCTGGGTGAGCTCGAACTCCACCTTCATGCCGGCCGCGACCAGGCCGAGGTCGTTCATGATGCGGGCGTAGTCGTGGGCGCAGATGTTCCCGGTGATGCCGCCGATGGACGCTGCGGCGTCGATGTACCGGGTGCCGACCTGCGCGGTGGTGCAGATGCCGTCGTCCTGGCCGACGATGCCCGACAGCTGGATCTGGGAGGCGTCCGGCTTGAGCGCCTGGAGCATGTGGACGATGTCGGCGACGGGTGTGAGCTCGGCGATCCGGCTGTAACAGTCGCCGCCGTTGTCCTCGTCCTGGTTCTCGGAGAGCACCGTCCCGAAGTCGGAGCAGTCGTCCTCGTCCGAGAGGATGATGATCGAGAGCCGCGCGTCGTCGCGGAGGAAGCCCGCGTTGACGCCGCTGACGTTCGGCTCGGTGAGCGCGAGCACCGCGGCTTCCAGTCCGCTCTCCATGTCATCGCCGCTGATGCCGACGTCGACCCGGTCCTGGAACTGCTCGACGTAGTCCTCGTCGGCGTCGGTCAGGTAGGGCGTGTCCCCCTGCAGCACGCCGCCCTCGGCGTGGGCCGCGGTGACGTCGGTGGTGACGACCCCGAGGTGGAAGTCGACGCCGACGTCCTCGAAGGTGTCCACGAACGCCTGCGCGCCGTCCATGACCTTGAACTGCTCCTCCGTCATGGAGATGGAGTTGTCCACCACCCAGAGGATGTCCGCGGCGGTCGCCGGGACCTGCGTGAAGCTCTCACTCGCGGTCTGCGCGATGGTGGCCTTGGGATCGTCCTTGCAGGCGATGACGAACAGGAGCGGGAAGCAGATGACCATCGGGCGCAAGTGCACCTCCACACGGGTAGTGTACCTCCGCCGCGCCCAGCGGGGCAATACAATGCTCTTTCAAGCTGACCCACCGCACCCGGCGCCCAAGCTGCCCGCGCTGGCGTCAGGGCAGGAACGCGACCTCGGCGACACACAGGTCGTTGAACTCGGACCCCTTCTTGACCACGTCGAAGGTCATCCGGACCTTCGACCCGGCGTGGCTCGCAAAAGAGAGCGTCTGCTCGCCGGGGGAATCCTTGACCGACAGCGTCTCGCGGCCGCCGTCGCCGAAGGTCAGGGTGACGGTCGTGGCCCGGTTGCTCTTCATGTAGAGGCCGAAGGAGGACGCGTTCCCGTTCCGCAGCACCAACCGGGACACGGAGGTCGAACCGGCCAGCGTGTACTCGAGCCACTCGCCGGTGCCGTCGCCGGTCTTGTTGCCCTCACACCACAGCGAGTCCGCGATGCCGTCCACCGTGTTGCGCGGGTCGTAGGAGCCGTCGGAGTCGGCCGGATAGGTCGAGGACGCCGCGAAGCTCTTGACCGCGGCACCGGCGTCGGGCGCGTTGTCGCGGATCTGGATCTCCGAGATGGCGGTGTCGTTGTAGGCGTCGGAGGCGTAGACGTTCTTCAGCTTGAACTTCAGGCTGGGCGTCTGCTTGGGCGCCGAGAAGGAGAAGGACTGCGGCGTGTACGTGTCCGCGAGCGTGAACTCCTGGCTGGCCCCGTCCCCGAACTCGACGACGATCACCTTGGGCCGGTTGTAGTGCGACCACTGGCTCATGGTGTACCACCAGCCGGACCAGATCGTGAACCCGCTGACGGTGTGGACACCGCCCAGGTCGGCCTGGATCCACTCCCCGAGGCCGCTGCCCTCGACGCCTTCGAACCACGCGTTCGCCTGCTTGGAGTCACCCAGGTTGGTCGGCTCGTAGGTGGCATTCTCGGTCGGCGCCTCGGACGAGGACGCGGTCCACGTCGCCTTGACCACGGCGGCCTGCGGGGAACTGATGAGACCGAGGAGAAGCGTGGCGGACAACATACGATCGGGCTCCGATGGGAGTGGGTCGAGGAAG
>JAYVAS010000748.1:0-1869 GCA_043750895.1 Pseudomonadota bacterium | reverse complement strand
TCCAGCGCGGCCGCGCTGTTCCCGGGCGCGGTGATCGCGAGCAGGAGCGGGAAGCGGGGCAGCGCCACGACGTAGCCGCGGGTGGCGATGTGCTGGGCCATCCAGACGTAACGTTCGGGATCGACGAAGCCACCGTGGTCGAAGACCACGGTGGGGAAGGTCTCGGAGCCGTCGGAGCCGATCAGGTAGGGCGCGAGCACGATGGTCTCCACCGCCTCGCTCACCCGGGTGGGGTACACGCGGTCGAAGCGCGCCACGCCCCAGGGGCCGTCCGTGCCGTCCGCGCCGTCGCGGGTGGGGTCGGGCAGGATCAGGGTGACCGGTTCGGACGCACAGGCGAGCAGGAGCCACATGGCGGCGCCCTTAGCGCGACGGGGGCGTCGAATCCCGTCCCAGCCGCCCTTCACCGGCGCGAACCGTCAGCACGACCGCCAGGGACACCGCCGCGAGCAGCAGCGACAGGCCCTCGTGGGGGTCGGTCCGCCCTCCCTCGCCGAGCACGAGACCCGCTTGCCGGGCCACCACGAAGCCCACCAGCACCAGACCCGCCCCGAGAAGACGCTGGCCCACCCGACCGGCGGCGCCGGGCAGCGGGCCGTGCCCGACGAGGTGCAGCACGAACCCCGCCGCGAAGCCCTGGAACAACGCGACGGTGGGATGGTCGACGGCGGCGACGATGCGCTCACCGAGCACGAACCCCACCGCCGTGGCGACCGCGAGCAACACCAGGACCAGGACGGCGCCGCGCGGACCCAGCCGGCTCTGCTGGAAACCGAAGACGGCGAGGCCCACCGGGATCTGGTGGATGGCGATCGACAGCGCCAGCGCCGACATCCCCGGCGCCACGCTCGCCAACGCCACCCCGTCCACCAACGAGTGGAGCACCAGCACCACCCAGGCCGCCCCCATGCTGACCGCGTCCACGCGCGCGTGCCCGACGCCGATGCGCTCGGCGAGGGCGGGAACGGCGAGGCCCGCGGCGAAGAGCACGAGCGCCCCCCAACCGCCCCCATGCACCGCGTCGGGCACGATCGACCCGCCCACGAGCAGCACCACCGCCGCGACCATCATCCCGTCCACGGTTGCGGCGGCGCGCGGATTGCGCCCGAACAGGCCCGCCAGGCCGGCCGGCAGCACCAGGAGCAGCATTGCGGCGAGGAGACCGACCATGGCGGGGGCGGCTAAGACGTTCGGGAGCGGGACACCACGAAGGGATCGCGCGCGCCGCTACTTCCGCTTCCTCGGCTGGATCTTGTACTTGAGCGAGACCTGCTTGCCGCCCCGCACCAGGTTCACGGTGACGTGGGGGTCGTTGCGCAGGTCGAACCACGCCGCGATGGCCCCGAGCATGTTGTTGATCCGGATGCCGTTGATGTCCCGGATCACGTCCCCGCTCTTGAGGCCACCCTGCCGCAACACGCTGCACCGGGGGAGCCCCACGCGGAACCCGTCGGGCTTGCCGTCCTTGTCCTTGTGCGGCCAGGTACCCGCGAGCTTCATCGCCTCGGACAGGTGGCTGGCGTAGTAGTCGACGAATTCCCGCTCGACGACCCACTTGTTGGTCTCGACGAAGACGATCTCCGGCACCGGGTCGGGGCACGGCGTCTTGTTCTTCTTCGGCGTCCCCTTGGCCTGCGGCTGGTCGGCGCCTTTGTTCTGCGGCCAGGACGCGGGGTACCCGGACTCCGGCTTGGCCGCGTCCTTGGGCTTCGGCGCCGTCTTGTCGGCCGTGAGCGTCTCGGTCGAGGGGGTCGCCGCCGGGTCCACCGTGGTGACGCCGCCCACCGTCGGATCGGGGTTGGCGTCCTCCGACGCGGTCAGGTCTCCGTCCTGGGGGAACTCGGCCGTCACCGAGATGGGCCCCTCCGC
>JAYVAS010000747.1:0-5337 GCA_043750895.1 Pseudomonadota bacterium | reverse complement strand
AGCACGCCCCGGCGGGCCGCGGACCCGTACGCCCACCAGGCGTTCCCGGCCGACGCCACCCACCCCACCAGGAACGCGGGACCCGCCAACCCGGTCCAGCCGACGAGCTGCAGCATGGGCGCCTGGTCGACCAGCGCGTAGCCGGTGGCGCCCCAGGACCCGAGGTCGCCGCCCTGTCCGAGGAAGAACTCGAGGGCGGTCGCCGCGAGGGGGTAGACGAGCGTGGCGCGTACGCTGGCGCCGTCCCCGCCCAGCCAACGATCGGCCAGGAAGGGGACGAGTCCGAACAGCGCACCGACGGTGGCGAAGACGGCGAGCCCGACCGCGCCGCCGAACGGGAAGACGCGCCAACCGATGGCGAGCACCACCGCTCCGGCCAGGAACAGGCCGAGGGCGCCCCGTCCGGTCGATTGGCTGCGGAAGAACCGGAGGGTGAAGATGGGGGAGAGCCAGGCGGCGGCAGCGACCGCCCCGGAGCCGCTCCCGAGGATGCCGCACCCGACGGCGAGCACGAGCCAGCCCGCCGCCGCGACCGGGGACGCGCGACTGGGGACCGTAGACGACTCAGTCATGTTCACTCCCGATCGTTTGAAGGGCGGCCTCGGCCCACTCGGCGCGGGCCCGCGCGACGCGCTCGCCGAGGTTGGCGGTGAGCGTCCACCACACCAGCTCGGGCGCTTCGGCCTGACTGGCGACGAGCGTGCGCTGCACGGCCGCGAGCTGGGCCGCCTGCGCCCGGGCGCGCGCCGCCGTGGAGCGCAGGTGCCCGACCACGGCGCCGGGGGGCGCCCACGCCCCGAAGAACACCTTGAGCGCGATCTCGCTCCGGGTGTGTTCGGGCGTCGGTGGCTCGGTGAGCCACGTCTGGAGCGCCGCCCGTCCCGCGTCGGTGATGGTGTAGATCGTCCGCTTCCGCCCCCCGGTGGACGCCGCGGCTTCGGTGACGAGCCCCTCGGCCGTGAGCTGCTTGAGGGTGGGGTAGAGCTGACCGTAGGACTCCTGCCAGAAGCCGCCCACGGTCTCGTCGATGCTCTGTTTGACGGCGTAGCCGCTCGCGGGCTCGGAGCAGAGCAGGCCAAGGATGACGAAGCGGGTACGGGGACTGGGGGTAGACATGCCTGACAGATACATCTGCAAGATAGGTATGTCAAGCGCCGCGGCGTGCGGGATCGGTCACCCCGCGCGCCGCACCCAGATCGCCCGCCCCGTATGCGTCGGGTCCGGCGCGTAGCCAGCCGCCGCGAAGATCGGCGGCACCCCCGTCCACGCGAAGGCCGCGGGCATCTTCTTCCCGGGCTGCTGAGGCTCGACCGGGTAGGCCTCCACCTCGGCGGCACCGAGGTGGAAGGCGTGGGCGGTGGCCGCGGCGACGAGCGCGGTGGCGACGCCCTTCCCGCGGTGTCGGGCCGGGATGTAGAGGCAGTTCAGGGACCAGGTGCCCGCGGATCCGGGGCGCGCCAGGACCTTCGATCCCTCCAGACGGACGAAGTCCACGCGCGGGCCCACCGCGCACCAGCCCACCGGCTCTTCCCCCTCAAACGCGAGCACGCCGTGCGCCTGTCCACCCTGCACCAGCTCCGCGAATCGGGCCCGGTTGCCCTCGTTGGTGGCCGTCTTCCAGGCCTTGCCTCCGGGGGTGCGCCAGTACATGCACCAGCACCCCGCGCACGCGCCCTTGGGGCCGAAGAGGGTCTCGATCACGGGCCAGTCGGTGGGGAGCAGGGGGCGGGTGAACATGCGAGCAGTATGCCGGGGCGTGGTAGGGTCGTCAAATGCGGACGCTCCCCTTCTTCGTTCTTATGTGCCTCGCCTGCGGCGGCGTCGTTCCCTCGGTGTCTGGCTACCAGACCCAGCTCGACGGGATGGTCGGGCACTCGATCAACGACGCGGTGCGCGTCCTCGGCGCGCCGACCCGGACGGAGGACCTCGCCCCCGGGACCAAGCTCTACGTGTGGGAGGAGAAAAGCGAGATGCTCACCCCGCTCCACGGGACCGAGACGCGTGATGAGCGCGGTGACGAGCACATCGTCCTGTCGGGACGCGAGCGGATCCCGCTCGACTGTGAAACCCGGATGGAGGTCGACGCCGCGGGGGTGGTCACGCACGCGACCTCGGAGGGCCTCGCGTGTGTCACCGCAGCGTCTCTGGTCGGGCTCGCCTCGCCCCCAGCGGTCGCAGTCCCCGCGCCGGTCGCCGCGGTCCCGGCGGCGGCGGTCCCGGAGCCGGCGATCGCGGCGCCCCTCGTCACGCCGCCCCCCGCGGCAGAGCCCGCAGCGACTGAGGCCACCGTCTCGACCGAGGCCCCCGCGGCCCGGGGACTCGGCAGGGGTGGAGGCGAACGCCGCATCCGGCCCCGGAAGGGCGGGAAGTCCACCGAGTAGCCACCCCCCCCGTTCACGCAGCGGCCCCCATGCCGCCCCGCCAACCCCAGGATAGGCGCCCCGCCCGTCGGAGTGCCCCATGGTGCGTCTCAAGTCGTTCGTCTGTGGCTCCTGGTTCGAAGGCACCGGCAAGCCGGCGGTGTTGGTCAACCCCGCCACCGAAGCCCCGCTCGGAGAGGCCAACGCCGACGGTATCGACTTCGCCGCGGTGCTTCACCACGCGCGCACGGTGGGCGGCCCCACGCTCCGCGGCATGACCTTCGGCCAGCGCGGCGAGCTGCTGATGGCGCTCTCCAAGGTGCTGCACGCGCACCGGGAAGAGCTGCTGGACCTCGCCCAGGCCAACGGCGGGAACACCCGCGGCGACGCCAAGTTCGATGTGGATGGCGCCATCGGCACCCTCGCCGCCTACGCGGTGGTGGCCGAGGGGCTCGCCAAGAAGCACGGCGACCGGACCTTCCTCCCCGACGGCGAGGTGATCCAGCCCACCCGCTCCACCCGCTTCGCCGCCCAGCACGTGTGGATGACCCGCCCCGGCGTCGCCGTGCACATCAACGCCTTCAACTTCCCGGCCTGGGGCACCTTCGAGAAGGTCGCCGTGGCCTTCCTGGCCGGCGTCCCGGTGGTCACCAAGCCCGCGACCGCCACCGCCCTGGTCACCTTTCGCGCGGTGGAGCTGCTCGCCGCCTCCGGCAAGCTCCCCGCCGGCACGCTCCAGCTCGTCTGCGGGGGCACCGGCAACCTGCTCTCGCTGCTCGGTTCGCACGACAGCCTCGCCTTCACCGGATCGAACCAAACCGGCTCGATGCTCCGCGTCACGCCCGGCTTCGCCGAGAAGGGCGTGCGGGTCAACGTCGAAGCCGACTCGCTCAACGCGGCGGTGATCGGCGCCGACGTGGAGATCGGGTCCGACCTCTGGAACCTCGCGCTGCGTCACGTGGTGACCGACATGACCCAGAAGACGGGCCAGAAGTGCACCGCGATCCGCCGCGTGATGGTCCCCGAGTCGCTGATGGACGACTTCCAGGACGGCCTGGTCGACGCCCTCGGCGGGGTGGTGGTCGGCGACCCGGTCACGGATGGCGTGAGCATGGGTCCGGTGTCCACGGCCAGCCAGCTCCGGGACGGGATGGCCGGAATCCGCGCGCTCGCGAACGAAGCGCGCATCGTCTACGGTGGCGCCGCCCGCGTCGACGGTCGTAACGCTCCGGAGGGCAAGGGCTACTACCTCTCCCCCACCGTGCTCCGGGCGCCCAGCGCCGACGGCGCCGCCGCGGTCCACACCCTCGAGGTCTTCGGCCCGGTGGTCACCCTGGTGCCCTACGACGGCTCGGCCGAAGAAGCGGCGCGCATCATCGGGCTCGGGCAGGGGTCCCTGGTCAGCACCACCTACGCCGATGACCGCGCCTGGATCGAGACCTTCGCCGCCGGGGCCGCGCCGTGGCTCGGTCGGCTGCTCGTGGTCTCCTCCAAGGTGGCCGATCAGGTCACCGCGCCGGGCATGGTCCTCCCCAGCCTCAACCACGGCGGCCCCGGACGCGCCGGCGGGGGCGAGGAGCTGGGCGGCGAGCGGGGCCTGCTCTTCTACATGCAGCGCACCGCGATCCAGGGGGATCGGGTGATCCTCGGGAAGCTCTACGGCACCGAGGGGTAGCGGACCGTCGTGTCGGGCCTCCCTCCGGCCCCGCCGCCCTGCACCGGCGCTGCACCGTCCCTGCTCGTTCCTGCGCTGTAAGTCCCACCGGCGGCCCCCGTTATGCTGCCAGTTCCAGCGGACGGTTTCATGCAGAAGTGGTGGCGGCCGGTCGGCCTCGTGGTCGCAGCGATGCTCGGACTGGTGGTGGTGTGTCTCGGCATCGTCGGGCCGTGTTGGAGCGCCTGGCTGCTCGACGGCATCGTGGTCGCCAGCTGCCCGGACGGCGACGTGCGCCCCACCGCCACGGTCTCCGCGCGTGGTGTCGGTCGGGGCTCGAAGGGCCGGATCGACGTCGATGCCACTGGCTTCTTCGTCGAAGGGAACGCCGCCGTCGCCCAGCAGACCGACATCCGCCGCTTCTCGGTGGACTTCACCATCACCGATCCCACCGGGAAGGCCACCCCGCTGAAGATCTCGGACGACGACTGGCGCGGCTACACGCTCTCCAGCGAGGTGACCCTCCCCGCCGGTCCCGACGGGGACTGGAAGCTCCGCGCCCTGGTGGACACGCCGGCCGGTGACGTCCCGGTGGACCTGGTCGTCCCGCTCTACGCGCCCGCGATCGCCCACGTCATGACCGACGCCCCGCTCTACAAGCCCGGGCAGACCCTCCGCTTCCGCGCCGTGCTGCTCCACGAGGCCGACCTCACCCCGCTCGCCGGTCGACCGGGCGTGTGGACGGTCACCGACCCCGAAGGGACGGTGCTCCTCGAAGAGAAAGCGACTACCAGCACCTACGGGGTCGCCGCGTCGACCCTCCCGCTGGTCTCCGACGCGCCCGCCGGCTTCTACTCCGTCAGCTTCCGGAGCGGCGCCGCCACCCACGCGCAGCAGGTGGAGGTCAAGACCTTCCAGCTCCCCCGCTTCACCGTCGAAGCCGCGTCCGAGCAGGCCTGGTGGCAGCCGGGCGGGGTGCCGGTGGTGACGGGCCGCGTGCGCTATTCCTCGGGGGCGCCGGTCGCCTCGGCCTCGGTGGTGGTGACCACCCGCGCATCGGGAGAGTGGCCTCCCCCCCCCGAGTGGCTCGAGGAGCGCACGCTTCGCACCGACGCCGCCGGCGGCTTCCGGGTGCCCTTCGGCGTGGTCCCCACCGACCTCCAGGGCCAGGCCTCCCTCACCCTGCACTTCGCGGCCACCGACCCCACCGGGGACACCAACTACGGCGCGACCTCGGTGCTCCTCACCCGGGATCGCATCGCCGTGGACGCCGTCACCGAGCTGGCCGACGGCCTCGTCCCCGCCGCGAGCAACCGGGTGTTC
>JAYVAS010000746.1:0-29073 GCA_043750895.1 Pseudomonadota bacterium | reverse complement strand
CCTGGAGCCGCGAAGCCCGCGGGGTGGACGCCGAGAACAGCGCCGCCACCGCCACCGCGGTGTGGATCGCGACCGAGGACGGCATCGAGGAGTGGACGCCGGCGGGCCTGACCACCATCCACGAGGCCGACGAGCGCTTCGCATACATCGCCGCCGACGACGGAGCCGTGACCGCGTTGACCGTCAACGGTACGGTGTTCGTCTGGGACGGCGGAACCACGTGGACCTCGCGCACCGACGGTACCGGCGCCGACTTCACCGCGATCACCGCCAGCGGGACCTACGCGGGAGACGAAGAAGGGGGGCTGTTTCGATGGGACGGCTCCGCCTACACGCCGTGCGGCACCGTCCCAGTGCTGAACGCGAGCTATCGGAGCATCCGCAACCTCTACGAAGACGGAAGCCGGGTGTGGGCCGCGACGGCGGTGCGCGCCGCCTACGTGAGCGAAGACGGCTGCGAGACCTGGGAGGAACGGGCCACCCCCTTCGACACCGCCTACGGCGTCGCCGGTGCGGCGCTGTCGGTCACGGAGTCCTGGCCGGTGCTGGTCGCCGACGGGGACCTGGTGATCGTCGGAGGCTGGGTGGGCTTCCAGCGGTCTGAGGACGGCGGGGCCACCTGGAGCGAACCGCCGCTGGTGCCCGCCGACTACACCCGCGGCGTGGCCTTCGGATCGGACGACCGGACCGTGTACAGCGCCGCCTACGGCAGCGCGGTCTCGACCACCTTCGACGGCGGGATCACCTGGGGCGCCCTCAACTCCGGGCAGGCGGAAGTGAACGCCCAACGCGTGGGTGTTCCCATCGACTCCACCGCCCCCGACGACGTGTGGGCGGTGGTCGGCCACGCCGCCACGCGCAGTCGCGACGCCGGACGCACCTGGGAGGTGCTCACCACCCCGTACGATACGTTCGTGCAGGAGATCGCGGCGTTCGGCACGGTGGACCACCTGTGGGTGTTCCCGCTCCAGGGCGCCGACCTGAGCGTGGGGCCGTTGTTGGAGAGCACCGACGGGGGGGTCACCTGGGCGCCGCCCAGCGGCCTCGCCGAGCTGTTCGAGGGTGCGTCGGGTCGCAGCGTGGGCCCGGCCACCGCCGCCGACGGAACGCCGATGTGGTGCGCCAGCTCCTACAACCCGGTGCGCGTGGCCTGCCAGCGGGAGGGGGAGGCCTGGGAGCTGGTCTACGCCGAGAACTCCGACGGCGTCACCGGACCGGTGTGCCCCGCGCCGGGCGTGCTGGTCTTCGCGGACTCAACGGGCATCCACCGGTCCACCGACGCCGGCGCCACCTGGGTCACCGAGGCCGACCCCGCGGGGGAAGGCGCCGGCGAGCTCGATCTCGCCGACGACGGCACCCTGTTTTTGTCGACCCTCTCCTCGGCGCTGTACCGAAGCGACGACGCCGGCCTGACCTGGACGGACCTCGGGCTCCGGCTCAACTCCCCCGTCTACGACCTGGCGCCGCGGCCGGACTTCGCGCGCTACCCGGACCTCCTGCTGGCTACGCACGACGGGCTCTTCCGCCTCGCCGACGCCACCGGCGCCACCCCCGAGCTGGTCCGCTTCGGCGCGTGGCAGCGCATCGACGACCGCTCCGAACTGTGGCTCTGCCCGGGGACGGCGTGCGGCACCACCCACGCCGAGACCACCGCCGGTCTCAACTCCATCCGTAGGCTCGAAGCGGGGACGGAGCTGACCACCTGGGTGCGCGGCGACGCCCTCGTCGTCTCCGGCGTCTCCGACGGCACCGGGCTCGTGGAGGTCCTCGTCGACGGCGTGGTCGCCGGGCTGCTCACCGACACGGTCCGCACCGATTCGGGCACGCTGTGGAGCGGGGTCGGGTTCGGGGAGGGCTGGCACGCCGTGGGCGTCGTCGCCCTCGAAGGCGCGGGGGTGGGCCTGGACGGGATAGAAGCCCGCGCGGCCGACACCGTGCTGACCGAGGACGACACCGACACCGACACCGACACCGACTCGGACACCGACAGCGACACCGACACCGACACCGACACCGACACCGACACGGACACCGACGTGAACACCGACGACTCGGGCCCCTCCCTCACCGAAGACAAGCCGACCCCGCGCTGTGGCTGTGCCACCGCAGGGTCCGGTGTCACCGGCGCCCTGGCCATGTTCGGCCTGGCGGCGGTGCTACGCCGGCGCCGCGCATGACCATCGGGCAAGGACGGGAGCGGACCGATGGTCCGGCGAAGGTGTCGGGGCAGGCCCTGTATGTGGACGATCTCCGGCCCTCCGGGTGCCTGTACGGGGCCACCGTCCGGGCCGAGCTGGCCCACGCGCGGATCCTGGGGATCGACCGGGACCCGGCCTTCGACTGGACCGACATCACGCTCGTCACCGCCGCCGACATCCCCGGCGAGAACGTGGTGGCGCTGATCACCGACGATCAACCGTGCCTCGCCCAGGACCGCGTGCGCCACGTCACCGAGGCGGTGGCGTTGGTGGCTGCGCCCACCCGCGAGCGCGCCCTGGCAGCCGCCCGCCACGTCCGGGTCCGGCTCGCACCGCTGCCGGCGCTCTTCGACCCCGAGGTGGCCGAGGGGAGCACCAACCGGATCTACGGCGAAGACAACGTCTACAAGCGCATCACCATCGCCCGGGACTGGCAGGACGCCGAGCCCGAAGGCATCGTGGTGGAGGGCACCTACCGGGTCGGCCTGCAGGAACAGCTCTACATCGAGCCCCAGGGCATGCTCGTGGTCCCCAACCCGGACGGCAGCCTGACCGCCTCCGGCTCCATGCAGTGCCCCTACTACATCCACAAGGCCCTGAAGCGGCTCCTGGGCCACACCCGCTTCAACGTGGTCCAGGCCGCGACCGGCGGCGGGTTCGGGGGCAAGGAGGAGTACCCGTCGATGGTGGCGAGCCACGCCGCCCTGCTCGCGCTGAAGACGGGACGGCCGGTCAAGCTCATCTACCGTCGGGACGAGGACCTCCAGGCCACCACCAAGCGCCACCCGGCGCGGATCCGCGTGCGCTCGGTGGTCAGCCCGGCCGGAGACCTCCTGAGCTGGGACGCCGACCTCCTCATGGACGGGGGCGCCTACAACACGCTCACGCCCGTGGTCCTGTCCCGGGCCATCCTGCACCTGACCGGGCCTTACCGGTCGGGCCGGGTGCGCCTGCGGGGCCGGGCCGTCGCCACCCACACCCCTCCCAACGGCGCCTTCCGCGGCTTCGGCGCGCCCCAGGCGCAGTTCGCGGTGGAACGCCACCTCGACGCCATCGCCCGGCGCCTCGGGGTGGATCCGTTGGCGCTCCGTCGCCGGAACCTGCTCCGGGACGGCGATCGCACCGCCACCAGCCAGGTCATGACCGACACCGCCGGCTTCCTGGTGCTCGACGCCGCCCTGCAGGCCGCCGAGACCGCCCTCCCCGCCCCCGTCCCCCACGCGGGCGCCGGCACGCCGGCCTGGCGTCACGGCCGCGGCGTGAGCCTGGTGTTTCACGGCTGCGGCTTCACCGGCAACGGGGAGTCGTGGATCAAGGGGGTCGTGTCCGTGGTCCTGAACGGCCGCGACGTCCGCGTGCTCACCGCCTCCACCGACATCGGGCAGGGCACCGACACCATCTTCCCCCAGATCGTCGCCGCCGAGCTCGGCATCGCGGTGGACCGGGTCACGATGGCCGCCCACGACACCGCCCTCGTCCCCGATTCGGGGCCCACGGTCGCCTCGCGCACCACGATGGTCGTCGGCGCCGTCGCCCAGGAAGCAGCCCGTAAGCTCCGCGCCGCGCTGGTCGCGGAGACTGGCCGGGCGAGCGCCGACTTCGACGCCCTGGTCGACGCGCGACGGATCACGACCCCCCTCACCGCGTCACACCAGTACGTCGACGACGGGCGCCTGAAGTGGGACGCCGACACCTACACCGGGGACGCCTACCCCACGTACGGGTGGATGTGCACCGTGGTCGATCTGGACGTGGACATCGACACCGGCGAGGTCCTCTACCGTCGGCTGGTGACCGCCACCGACGTGGGGAGGGCGATCAACCCCGTCCTCGCCTCGGGGCAGATCGAGGGCGGAGCCCTGCAGGCCTTGGGCTGGGCCACCGCCGAGGAGGTCGTGCTCGACGACCGGGGGGCGATGCGGAACAACCGCCTCACCAACTACATCATCCCCACCTGCGCCGATGCGCCCGAGATGGTCACCCTGCTCCTCGAGGTGCCCTACGCGGGTGGCCCCTACGGGGCCAAGGGTATCGGGGAGATCCCGATGGACGGGCCCGCCGCCGCCGCCGCCCAGGCGATCGAGGCGGCCTGCGGCGCCGTCCTGGACCAGTTGCCCATGACCCCGGAGCGGGTCCTCACCGCGCTGCCCGAGGCGTCTCGATGATCCGCTTCACCACCAACGGGACACCCGCCGCCTACGACGGCCCCCCGATGTCCCGGCTGCTCGACGTGCTCCGGGAGGACCTCCGCCTCACCGGGGCCAAGGAAGGCTGCGGCGAGGGCGAGTGTGGGGCGTGCACGGTCCTCATCGACGGCGTCGCCACCAACAGCTGCCTCGTGCCGGTCTGCCAGGTCGACGGAGCGGCGCTGGTCACCGTGGAAGGGCTCGCGACCGACGGGCATCTCGCCCCAGTCCAGCAGGCGTTCTTGACCCACGGCGGCGCGCAGTGCGGCATCTGCACCCCCGGCTTCCTGATGATGGCGGAACAGCTCCTGCGCGACCGGGCGCAGCCCACCCGCACCGAGGTCCGCGCCGCCCTGGCGGGCAACCTGTGCCGATGCACCGGCTACCAGAAGATCGTGGACGCCGTCGCCGACGCCCTCGGGACGGGGGGCTGATGCTCGCCTGCACCGCTCCGGTGGTCCGCGCACGAACGCTCGCGGAGGCCGTCCGGCTTCGCGCCGATCACCCCGACGCCACCGTGCTCGCCGGCGGCACCGACGTCATGGTCAACCTCGAGGCCGGCACCCTCGCCCCGCGCCGGGTCCTGGATCTCTGGGGCTGCACCGCGCTTCGCCACGTCGCCGCCGACGGGCGCCGGATCGGGGCGCTGGCCACCTGGACCGACATCGCCGGCAGCGCCGCGCTGCCCGACGCGCTGCGGCAGTGCGCCCGGACCGTGGGAGCGGTGCAGATTCAGAACCGCGGCACCGTGGGCGGGAACATCGTCAACGCCTCCCCGGCCGGGGACTCCCTCCCCCTCTGGCTCGCCTTGGACGCGCGCTTCGAGCTCGCCTCGGTGCGGGGCCATCGGGAGGTCGCGGCCGACCAGTTCTGGCTCGGCTACCGCAAGACGGCGCTCGCGCCCGATGAACTCCTCGTCGCCGTCCATCTGCCCGCGGTGCGCGGCGCGCTGCACTACCGCAAGGTGGGGACCCGCCTCGCCCAGTCCATCTCCAAGGTCATGTTGGGGGCGCGACTGGTGCTGGACGACGGCATCGTGACCGACGCCCGCGTCGCGCTCGGGTCGGTCGGACCGGTGCCGATGCGGGCCCGCGCGGTCGAGGCCGCCCTGCTGGGTCGGGCGCCGGACCCCGCCGCCGCCGACGCGGTGGACGGGGACATCACCCCCATCGACGACATCCGCAGCACCGCCGCGTATCGGCGACGGGTGGCGCGGAACGTGATCCGACGCTGGTTGCTGACCGTCGGCGACTGACCCCGGGGCCCGCTGGAAACCCGCCCCTACCGCCGCCGCCTGCGCACCAGCGCGACCGCCGCCGCCACGCCCGAGGCGAGCGCGCCCATCCCTCCGCTGCCGCCCACCGCACACCCCGCACAGCCGGTCGCGGCCGCGGTGGCGGTGTCGCCGCCCGGGTCGGTGTCCGGCGGGTCGGTGTCCGTCGTTCCCGAGTCGCCAGGACCGGAGTCGCCGGCGCCGGAGTCGGTGGGGCCGGTGTCCTCTCCCGGTCCGGTGTCCTCAGTCTTGCCGTCCGGAAAGAGCCGGATCGGGGTGATGTACATCTCCGTCAGGCGGTCGTAGAGGACGAGGAGCAGGTCCCCCTTCACCGCGAGGCTGGGTCGCATCGCGCCCTCGGTGGGCGTGATGTCGGTCACCTGGATCACCTCGATCAGGCTCCAGTCGAGGTTGAACGCAGCGAGAAACACGTTCCCGGTGTCCGCCGACCAGTTCTGTGCGTCGTCCCGCGCCATGAACGCCAGCAGGTACATGTCGTCGACGCGGAGCACGGCCTGGGGCCAATAGGCGCGCAGGCCCTCGGGGGCGACGCCCAGCGAGGTCTTGGCCCCCACGACGTAGTCCCGCCCGGTTCGCACGTAGTAGGGCTCGCCGTTGCCCGAGCCGATGGCCACGAGCGTGTCCGTCTCGGCCTCGTAGACGAGGGAGCCGCCCTGGAGGAAAGGGAACTCGGGCACGGCGATCGCCGAGGGCGGGGTGGTGTCCTCGGGCACCTCGTAGAGGATCGACGAAAAGTGCTCGTCCACGGCACCAAGCCAGGTCTTGCCAGGGCCGCCACAGACGACGGCCGGGTCGTTGAGCCGCTTGGTGGCGTCCCGCTCGGCGATCGTGGCGGTCTGGAGCAGATTGAACGACGCGTCGTAGCGGAAGGTGTAGAGGGTGTCGGCCGGGGTCTCCAGGTCGGCCGATCCGGCGTGGAGGTAGGTCCCGTCGGGACAGGGTGCGATCTGGTTGTCCTTGAGGTCGGTGTGGCCGGTCAAGCGCGTCCGGTTCACGTCCTGGACCACGAGGTCCTCAGTCATGGGGAGCAGGTTGTACTCGCCTCCCGCGGCGAAGAGGAAGTGCCAACCGGTCTCGGTGGGAAAGGCCCGCGCCCAGTTGCCGCCCACCGGAAGGAACACCGGCTCACCCGGCTCGCCGAACACCGGACCCGCCATCGCCGCCGCGCACAAGAACCACATCCGCGGATTGTCGCACAGGGGCCCGGGGGCGGAGGGGCCTACCAGGCGGTCTGGTGATCCATCGCGCGTTTCAGCCCGTCGTAGGACTCCTCGCGGACCGGCAACATGCGCCGGGCGCCGAAGAGCTGGAGGGTGCGCGCGGCGTCGGCGGCGGACCCGTCCAGCGAGGAGATGGCCCGGATGAACCCCTCGCGGAGCGCCGTGGGAAGCGTCGGGAGCGCGTCGAACACCCACCCGTCGATCGGCGCGGTGACGGCGAGCAGCGCGAGCGCGCCCTCCGCCTCGTGCCGACGCCACACCGGCTCCGAGATCGCGCCGGCCTGGACCCGCCCGTCCAGCACCGAGGCGACGATGGCCTCCTCGTCGTGATCGGAGGCGCCGTGGCGACCCGGTTCATGGTCGAAGACCGTGAGCCGGACGCCGGTCAGGTCCACGCCCTCCTCACGCAACGCGTCCAGGGGGGCGATGCGGGAGTACGCGTGGTCGCTCCCGCCTACCCCGAGATGGCCCCCGCCGAGGTCCCGGAGCCGCCGGGTTGACGCCGACGCCTGGGTGAACCACACCGAGCGGACGTCCCGGTCCCGGTCGCGGGTCACGAGGCCTACGCGAGCCTGATGCGTGCGCCGCCGCACGCGCAGATGGGCCACCGGAGAGTTGAACGCGACGTCCACCTGCCCGGAGAGGAGGGCGTCCACGAGGCGTTCGTAGCCGGAATGGAGCACGTACTCCATCGGCTGCCCCACCGCGTGGAAGTGCCGACGCAGGAGATCCCACGCCTCGACGACGGCGGGCTCCGCCGCCACGGCTCCAACGATGAGCGCACGCTCCCGCATACCCACTCCGAATCAACCACCTACCGGACGCCGAGGCGATTCGCCAACCCGCGTGGTAGAGTTGAGGGGATGGAACGCACCGCTCTGTTGGCCGCCACGCTGTTTTTCGGCTGCAGCGAGGACTTTGCGCCCACCGACAAAATCGGCCTCGACGACACTGCGGCCGGCGAAACCGGAACCACCGAGGAAACCGACACCCGCGTGGACGAGCCCGCGTCCATCACGTTCACCTCACCCGGAGACGAAGCTTCCGGCGCGGTCACCTTGTCGGTGGCCGTCACCGGCCCGGTGGCGCGCGTGGGCTACTTCCTCGACGCCCTGCCGCTCGTCGAGAGCACGGACGCCAGCACTGGCTACAGCGCCGCGTGGACCCCCGAGGATCTCGGCTACACCACCCTCAACGCGCGGGCCTACGACGCCGAGGGGGTCGAGATCGCGAGCGACTCCACCCGCACCCGGGTGATCGACGTGGACCCCGACAACTACCTGGGGGTCTGGCTCGAGGACAACGAAATCGCGGGGTACACCCACGCCGAGATCGCCCAGCGCCTCGCGTCGTTGGGCGTCAAGCGGGTGTACATCCAGACCGCGGGCGCCGGGAGCGGGTGCGAGACCTACCCCGCCGCCTGCGACGACACGGTCCCCGAGGCGTACCACTCACGCGGCATCCAGGCGTTCGCCTTCGCCGTCCCGCCGCCGGGTCCCAACAACAGCCTGATGACCAACGTCACCTACGTCTCCGACTCCGACTACGACGGCTACGTCATCCTCCTCGCCGACAGTTGGGCGGGCCAGAACAGCTCCCTCGCCACCATGGCCGAGGGCTTCCGCGCCACGGTGGACGAGAACATCGCCATCGGCCGCGCCCCGTCGAACTTCGGCCTGTTCATCGCCGCAGGGCCGACCCCCTCCGCCTTGGACATCCGCCTCGAGATCGCCGACCCGTTCGTGGACGGCTTCATGCCGCTGTTGCTCGTCGAGCAGCTGGGCGCCGATGCCGTCGCCGACCCCGGCGGCACGCTGTCCACCGCGGTGTGCGAGTACGCGAGCCTGGGCCTCACGCGCCCGGTCTACCCCATCCTCGGCACCGAGACCGGGGAAGTCACTCCGCTGGGCGTCAACAACTTCTTCCAGGTTGGAGGCGAGCAGTCCTCGATCTGGCGCATCCCGGACGCCGGGGACGTGAACGACATCTGGGACACCTGGGGCAAGGTCGACTGGACCGACACCACGCTCCCCGCCGGGGCAGCCTGCGAGTAGGCATCGCGGCCCATCCGCGCGCTCGTGTCTGTCGAAGCGGGACGATGGCACATTCCCGAGCCCGAAACTCAGGTTAGGCGCCTCCGCGTATGGCCACCATCAACTTCGCGCGTCGGGAGATCGAAGCGAAGATCGTCTATTGCGGGCCTGCCCTGTCCGGGAAGACGACCAATCTCCGCATCCTCCACGACATCGTCCCCAAGATCCAGCGGGGCGACCTCCACGTCCTGGACACCGCGAACGACCGCACCCTGTTCTTCGACTACATCCCGATGGAGCTCGGCGACATCGCCGGCTTCGTCGCCCGCTTCAAGCTGTTCACCGTCCCAGGCCAGCGCGTGTATGCCGAGACCCGCCGCGAGGTCCTCAAGGGCGCCGACGCCGTGGTCTTCGTCGCCGACTCGCAGCCCGACCGCGAGGAGGCCAACGTCGAGTCCCTGGCCGACCTCGAGGCCAACCTGCGGGCCAACGGGATGGAGCTGCGCGCGGTGCCCTTCGTCATCCAGCTCAACAAGCGGGATCACGCCCAGGCGCGGGACCCGGTCGAGATGGCCCGGCAGCTCAACCACCACGGCGTGCCCGTGGTGGAGGCCATTGCTTCCACCCGCTACGGCGTCCTGGACACGCTTTACCGGGTGACGGAGATCACTGGTCAGCGGATCCGGGAGAGCATCGCGGGCCGCCAGTCATCGGTGGCGATGACCGCGGTCGAACGCCGCGATCGCGAGGACGATGCGGTCGTGGTCCAGGACCACCTCGACCGCGTCCAGAAGGTGCGCCCCGACGAGGAGGCCCACGCCGAACGGATCAAGGTCGCGGCCGCCGGCGTCCCGGACGACCTCGAGAGCTTCATGCTCGAGTTCGTCGATCGGGAGGAGGGTCCGTCGTCGGCTTCCAGCACCGACCCCGCCCTCGCCCTGGACGCGCGGGTGGACGCCCTCGTCGGGCGGGTCGGCACCACGCCCCGCATCGGCACGCCCCGCATCGACACGCCCCGCATCGATACCAGGCCCCCCGTCCCCCCGCGCCCGCCGCCCCCCATCGTGATGGAGCCGCCCCCCATCCCGGGTGCTCCCACCCCCGCTGCGCCCCGCCCCGCCCACGCGAACCCGCCCGCGTCGAGCGGCGCCCGCCTCCCCCGCGGCCTGGGCATCGAGGTCTACGCCAAGCCCGAGGTGTGGGGCGGCGCGGTCGTCACCGAGTTCGTCGGGCTCGACCGCGGCCCCGACGGCGACACCCTGCTGGACCTCGTCCTGGAGCGCAACGGCAGCCGCACCCGGCACGCGGTGCGCTTCGTGCCCGGCCTGCCCGTCGTCCCCTCCGCCCCCGCCCCGAACCTCGCGATGGTCGTGGCCGGCGCGATGGTCGCCGGCACGCTGGTCGGCGTGTTGTTGGTCAAGCTGGCGATCCTGTGACGCGGCGCCCCGGGTGAACTGGATCTCGCGCACCGGCCGGCGGTGGGAGCTGCGCCCGGCCGAAGAGCCGGTCGTCGACAGCATCGCGCACGCCCACCACCTCACGCCGCTCGCCGCCCGCGTGCTCGCCGCACGAGGCCTGACCGCCGGCACCGCCGGTCCCTTCCTGGACGCGCGCTCCGGGGTATTTCACGACCCGTTCCTGCTCCTGGGCATGGACCGCGCCGTCGCCCGGATCGCGGCGGCGCTGGCGGAGCACCAGCACGTGCGGCTCGTCACCGACTACGACGTCGACGGCACCACCTCGTGCCTCATCCTGCACGCGGCCCTGGACCGCCGCATCGCCGCGACCGCTTCCCGAGCCACCGTCAGCTACCACATCCCCGACCGCTTCACCGAGGGCTACGGGCTCTCCGTGCGCGCCGTCGACGCGGCCATCGCCGACGGCGTCCAGCTCCTGATCACCGCCGACATCGGGGTCCGCGACCACGTCACCGTGGCCCGCGCGCGCGCCGGGGGCGTCGACGTGATCGTGGTCGACCACCACCTCCCCGCCGGAGAGGCGGTGCCCGAGGCCGCACACGCGGTGATCTGTCCCCCCCAGGCCGGCTGCCCGTACCCCAACAAGGCGCTCGCCGCGTGCGGGGTGTCGTTGAAGCTCGCCCAGGCGCTGCTGGACGGGGATCCGCGCGGGCCCGAGGTGCTCTGGTCCATGGGAAAGCTCGCCGCGATCGGGACCGTCGCCGACGTGGTCGATCTGAGCACCCCCGAGAACCGGGCCATCGTCGCCCGTGGGCTCGAGGCGCTCAACGCCGGCCGCCACGGCGCGGGGTTGGCGGCGCTGATCGAGGTCGCCGGCCTCAGCCAGACGACCATGACCGCGACCGACCTCGGGTTCCGGCTCGGACCCCGCATCAACGCCGCCGGCAGGCTCGACGACGCCACCGCGGTGGTCCGCCTGCTGCGCGCCCGCGAGCCCGAAGCGGCGCTCGGCCAGGCCCGCGCGCTCGACGTCCTCAACCGCGCCCGGCAGGACATCCAGGAGCGCATGGTGAGCCGCTGCCTGAACGCCGTCGCGGACCCGGCCCCCGCCTTCGTGGTGGTCGGCTTCGACGAGTCGGACGACTGGCACCGCGGCGTGGCCGGGGTCGTCGCCGCCCGGGTGCGAGACCGGCTCCACCGCCCCTGCGCAGTGGTCACCGTGGTGGGCGAACACGCCGTCGGCAGCGTCCGCTCGGTGCCGGCCATCCACGCGGTGCATGCCCTCGACGCGGTCGAGGACCTCCTCCTCCGCTACGGCGGGCACCCGGTCGCCGCGGGCTTCACCCTCCCCGCCACCAGCCTCGCCCCGTTCACCGCGCGCCTGACGGACTTCGTAGCGGCCCACGGGGGCGACGAGGCGCTGATCCCGCGGGACCCGGTCGACGCGGTGGTCCCGGCCCGTTCGGTCACGCCGGCGTTGGTGGCCGAGCTCGCGCGGCTCGAGCCCTGCGGCAAGGGAAACCCGCCCGCCCTGCTCGTGCTGCGCGGCCGGGTCGACGGGGTCCGGGTCATCAAGGAGCGCCACCTCGCGTTCAAGGTGGATGGCGTCGACGCCATGTGGTGGAGCGGCGCCGACCGCCGGGCCCTGCTCGACGGCGCGGACGCGTTGCTGGGGACGGTGGGCATCGAGACGTGGCAGGGCCGCAGCTCGGTGCGGTTCACGGTGAACGACGTGGCCTGACGCGCCGGCGCGCCCCCCTATTCGTAGTACGCGGGAACGGCGACGAACAGAGATTTCGGTTGCGCCTCTCGCGTGGTCAGCCTATCCTAAAGGCATGGACTTGTTCCTCCGTGACGGGGCTTCGGGAGTGGTGCGAGGCGGCGCCGTTTTGCCCCCCCCCCCAGCGGCCGCTTCGCCGTTCACGCGGGCGGACGCGATCCCGTCACTGGACCTCGACCGGTGCGTCCCGCCCGTCAGCATCCTGTGGCTGGACGCTGAGACGGTCGATGTGCTGCCCACCTACAACCCGGGGCGGGACGTCGCCTTCAACAGCGCGGGCTGGATCGCGCTGACAGACCTGGGGTTCGTCGCCGTCACCTACCTGGACGGTAGCGACTGGATCCTCTCGGTGCGAGACAACCAGGCGGCGATCCGAGGCGCGGCGGATCCCTGGTACCGCCACGTCGTGGCTTCGGGTGCCGGACTGGCGGCACCGACGGTGGTGGCCAGCGGCGTGAACCTCCTCCTCGTGGCCGAGAGCAGCGGCACGGTGGTGGCGACCTACGCGAGCGTGCTCTCCCCACGCACCGTCTCCTTCACGCCGCTGGTGCGCGTGACTCCAGGCACCGACACCGGGGCGAGCCGGCCCGCCGCCTGCGTGGGCCCGGACGGCATCGCCCGGGTGGTGTACACCGCCGCGCGGGACGGCGTCTTCGGGGTCTACCTCGCCACCGAGTTCGTCCCGGGCCTCTGGCTCCCGAGCACGGTGGACACCTCCACCGTGGACCCGCAGTTCCCCTCCATCGCCGCGGGAAACGGGGCGCTGGTGGTGGCGTGGCGGGCGTCCTCCGGAACCGACGACGGGGTCTACACCTGGGCCGGAGCGGGGACCGTGCAGGTCGTGGCGGGTCAAGGGGCGCCGGGCGCCGAGCTGAAGGGGTCGGATCCGTCGGTGTGTGTGGTGCCGGACTTCGGCCTGGTCGCTGGTTTCACGGTCAACATCACCGTCCGCGGGCGGCCGGACTTGGAGACCACCTTCAGCGCCGACGGCCGCACCTGGAGCCCCAACGCCATCGTGGGAGGGGCCCAGAGCCCAGACCTCTTCCAAGCCTTCTTCCAGCCTGCATCCGATGGCAGCTACCTCGCTGGCGTCTGGGAAGAACTGGACACCACGGCCCAGACCCCGACGACCCTGGCCATGATCGCCGTCGGCTGCGCGAACCGCGCGATCGACGGGCTCCCCGCCGGGCAACCGGTCTACGTCGCGGCCAATGGCAGGGAAGGGCGCTACCCGACCGTCGCCGTGCGGGCCGGGGTGGTCCACGTGGCCTGGATCGAACCCAGGCCGTCGAGCGTCAAGAACGGCGCCACCGAAACCACCGTACGCTACCGGCAGGGTCTGCTGGTCGAGAGCACCCTCACGATCCCCCCCTCCTCCCTCCCCCCGTGGCCCCCATGATGCTCCTCCTCGCCACCCTCGCGTGCACTGGCCCCACGTCCACCCCTCCCAAGGACACCGACGCGGGCGAGCCGTCGATCACCGACACAGGCGAGCCGTCCGCCACCGACTCTGGCGGCGAGAGCACCACCACCACCCCGGTGGACAGCGACTCCGGCTGGGTGGACGCCGATGGCGACGGCGCGTACGCGTTCGAGGACTGCGACGACACCGACCCCACGCGGTCCCCGATGGAACCCGACACGTGCAACGGGGTGGACGACAACTGCGACGGAGCGGTGGACGAGGATCGCGTTTGTGACGTTGTGACGGTCTATGACACCCGCCTGGCCGTCGTCGAGGAGGGTGCGTTCACCTCTGGATGGATGGGCTACCTTTGGGTCGACGAGTCCAGCGGAGCCGTGCTCTGTTCCTTCGTTGGCGAATGGACGGGAAGCGAAGCGCCCGCCGGCTGCCCGGGGTGCGACTGGGCGTTCGCGTTGACCCTCGCCCCTCCGGTCTTTGAGGGAAACTGCGCCTGGATCCCGCTCTACGAACAATGGGTTGAGTGGGCCGACGAGGTCGCCTTGGATCCGGTCGTCGAAAATTGGGGCTACGTCCCATTCGTCACGATAGACGCTGATAAAGGGCACTATGCGTACGAGAACATGTACACGACGGATAAGGAAGGCGAGTGGACCGGAACCATATGGGCCAATGTGCCTTGGCTCGGCCGGGACTACGTGAACGTCTCGGGGAGCACTTTCGAGTGGGGGAACTTTCCTCTCCGAAGCTACTACTATCACTACGAACCCTGAGGCCAGCCGGCAAACCCGATCTCTGGCAACCCCTGACTCCTGCAAACACCCTCAAACCAACCATCAATTGGAGTAGCCATGGCCTGCGATCCGCGCATCATCGTCACCGACCCGGTGGTCCTGTTCACCAAGTCAGCCGACCAGAGTTGGCTCTGGCATTGGATCACGGCTTGGGTGCTCACCGGCAACTACACCCAGTACCGGGTGGTGCTGGACTACATCGTCTCCAGCGCCACGGTCGACGTGGAGTACGGCTATGACGCCACGAACAACCGCGTCACCACGTCCACGCCCACCTACTCGGGGGATGTCGTGTCCACCGTCCAGACGTTGTACGGATCGTGGAAGTCCCTCACGGGACTCACCGGGTACCAGGAGATCCGCGTGGGCGCCCGCGCCCGGAATGGGGTGGGGATCACCGGGTGCAACTGTGTCCGGGTCCAGCTCCGGGTTGAATTCCAGTAGACACGCCCGGCCCCCGGTCGCTACTCGTAGTACGCGAGCTCGCCCGACCAACCCTGCCACACCACGACGACGAGGCCGACGTCGCGCGCGAACACGAGCTCGCCCGCGAACGCCCCGTCGTCCACCGCCACCCGCACGGTGTCGGGGAAGGTCCCGTACCAGGTCTCCTGCTCACCCACCGCCGTCACCGCGGCGCCGCCGACCGTCGTCCCCTCGGCGAGCCGCGGCGGAAGCAGGACCTGATCGTCCACCCGCAGACCGTCGTCGCCGAGGTGACTCACGTAGGAGGTGACAAGCTGATCGGTCCCCACCACCTCCCACGCGCCGTCGAGGATCACCAGCGAGATGCCGGTCTCGGTGGGCTGGCCGACGGGGACGAAGTCGATCACCCGACCCGGCGGGCCCGCGAAGTCCGCCGCCGCCGCACCGCTGCTGGCTTCGACCGGCTCCGACTCGGCGCACCCGAGCAGCAGGAGCGGGATCATCATTGGTCGTACCAGAGGGGCACGTGATTCGACGAGGCGAGGTCCTGCCCGGGCAACCAGAACGCCGGCCAGCTCGGGTCGCTCCCCGCCGCGGCGCGGACCGGGTCGAAGCCGGCCACCCATACCTGATGGTTCACCGACGCGTAGTTGCCGTAGCCGCGGGTGGATGAGAAGGCGATCCACAGCACGTCGTCGTCGGGGAGCGGGCCCCAGCGGGGGTAGCTGTTGTAGAGCTCGGTGCTGACGTTGGCGGCCGTCAGGGCGACGGCGGTGCCGCCCCCGCGCGGCATCGCGTACAGCATGGCGTCGGAGTTGTTGAACGAGTCGCCCGTCGAGATGTTGAAGGCGATCCAGTCCGAGTCCGGCGACCACGCCGGGTAGTAGGCGTTGTACGGATCCTTCGGGTCGTACAGGACGGTGGCGGGGCCGAACTGGCCGTTGCCGAGCCAGTCCATCACCGCGATGGCGCCGTCGGTGAAGAAGGAGTTGCCGACGAACTCGCCGGCGACGACGAACGCCAGTTGGCTCCCGTCGGGGGCCCAGTCCGGCTGGGTGGCCGACCCCCCGGTGGGGATCTCGGCGATCTCCTGGAAGGTGTTCCCGTCGTAGAGCAGCAGCGAGCCGTTGAGGGCGACGACGAGGTAGTTGCCGTCCGGCGACCACGCCTTGAAGTCGCCCACGACGCCGGTGCCGGTGGCCAACAACACGCTGCGATCGCCGATGGTCTGGACGCCCACCCCGAGGTCGACGGCCGGGTCGCTCGAACGCAGGCTGTACGCGATCTTGCCGCCGCCGATCGCGTGGCACCCGACACACTCGCCGTTGGCGTCGACCAGGAAGGTCTCCGCGACGCCCGCGTAGGGGATGCGGACGGTCCCTTCGACCGAGATCGACCAGTAGTAGACCGTGCCTGCCCCATCCATCCGATTGACGTTGAGGACGATCGGCGCTTCGACGTGGACCTGCCCGCCGACCGACAACGCCAGCTCCACGGACACCTGCCCTCCGGCGTTGCTGGCCGCGATCTGCTGCCACAGCGCCTCGTCGGCGGTCCAACTCGTCCCCACCGCGTAGACCGTCACGTCGGTGACGCCCGAGGTGAACCGGATGCGGGCCGACTGCTGGCCCATCTCGACCCATTGAAACGTGATTCCCGGGGTGTTTCGTGGGAAGTTCACGCCGTCCGCCGGGTAGGTCCACAGCGCGTCCGCCGGGATGTTCTTCCCGCCGAACAGGGTCGGGTCCGCGCCCTCGTTCACGATCTCGTCGGTGTAGACCACGGTGACGCGCGCCGAGTCCTCGACTCCCGCGAACTTCGCCGTCACGTAGGTGACGCCGCCCGTGCCGGCCGCAGGGGTGAAGGTCCCCCGGTCGTCGATGATGCCGGTGACCGAGTTCGACACCGACCACGCCACGTCCGCGAGCTGCCCGGACGTGCCGTCGGCGAAGGTCGCGGACGCGAAGAAGTTGGCGGGCACCCCACCCGAGGGGCCCGTGGTCAAGACGACGTCGTCGGGCGTCACGGTGAGCGAGACGACGTCCGCAGCGGGCGCGAGAGACACGCTGTCGCCCGTCACCGGCTCATTGGTGGCGCAGCCGAGGACCAGGAGCAGGAGTTCCATCCGGCGTATCCTACGCCAGTTCCCGCCGTCGGTGTCGAAGGCGCCCCCCGGGTCCCGGCGATGCGGTACCATGCCAGGATGGTGATGTCCTCGCTGCTGTTGGCCTGCTCCGACTACGAGGTGCACTCGAAGGAGCGCGCCGAAGTGTACGTGCAACCCGGTGAGATCGTCGCGGCCGACATCCTCTTCGTGATCGACGACAGCCAGTCGATGGCCGAGGAGCAGACCCTCCTGGGCGCCAACTTCTCGGCGTTCGTCGAGATTCTCGGATCCTCCTACGCCGACTGGCAGATGGGCGTGGTCACGACCGACACCACCCGCTCGGACGCGGGCACGCTGCGGGGCGGCATCCTCACGCCGGACACCCCGGACATCGTCGCCGCCTTCCAGAGCGCAGTCGCCGTGGGTACCAGCGGCTCGCGCGACGAGCGCGGCCTGTGGGCGGCTGCGCTGGCGGCCGAGCCCACTCGAAACCCCGGTTTCATTCGGCCCGACGCCAAGTTCAACGTCGTGTTCGTCTCCGACGAGGACGACCAGTCCAGCGAGACGGTGCAGGCCTACCTGTCCACCCTCGAGACGGCCGCCGGCGGGGCAGGTTTTGCGGCCCATGCGCTGGTGGGGAGCCTCCCCGAAGGCTGTGTGTCGGGCACGTCCGCCGCGGACCCCGGCGCGCGCTACCTCGAGGCGGCGGCGATGACCGAGGGCTACTGGGACTCCATCTGCGCCTCCGACTACACGCCGCTGCTCACGAGGATCGGGCTGGACGTCGGCGGCTGGTCGACCACCTTCCCGCTCCAGAACCTGCCCGCCCCCGAGACGCTCGTGGTCCAGGTCGACGCGGTCGTGATTCCCGAGCGGGACGTCGATGGCTGGCAGTACGATGTCGGGGAGAACGCGATCGTGTTCAGCGGCCGGGCCATCCCCCGTCCCGGAATGACGATCACCGTGGAGTACTCCCCGTGGGTCGGCCCGACCCAATGATCCTCGCCCTCCTCCTCGCCGGGTGCCCGGCGCCGAAGAACGACGACTCCGCCACCCCGGTCGACACCTCGACCGAGACCGCCGCCCCGGTGGACGCCGACAACGACGGCTTCACCGAGGCCGAGGACTGCGACGACGACGACCGCGCCGCGAACCCCCTCGCCGACGAGACCTGCAACGGCAAGGATGACGACTGCGACAAGGCGATCGACGAGGACGCAGTGGACCAGGGCACCTGGTACGCCGACGCCGACGACGACGGCTACGGAGACAGCGACGCGCCCGTCCGCGGCTGCGACCAGCCGGACGGCAGCTCGGGGATCCCCGGGGACTGCGACGACAGCAACCCCGACGCCTACCCGGTCGCGCCCGACGCGGCGGGGGACGGCATCGACCAGGACTGCGACGGGGTGGACGGGTAAGCGTCGCCCCCCGGCCCTACCCCCGCTTCCGCACCAGCCACGCCCCGAAGGCGGCCGCGAGCATCACCCAACCACCCGCGGTGGACGTCCGCCGCGGCGGCTGTTTGGCGGCGACCTCTTCGTCGCAGGTGCCCGGATCGGTCGCCATGCCCTCCCCGCAGATGGGGAACATGGACTCGAGGGACTGGTTGTAGACGATGTACTTGACCTGGTCCTGGGTGGTCTGGCCGGACGCATAGAAGGCGAGGTCCTGGTCCACCTGGTCCGGCGTGTAGTGCATGTGGAGGCGGGTGAAGTGCGCGTCGTAGGCGCCGCGGTCCCAGCCGAGGTCCACAAGGTCCTGCTCGGAGGGGGGTTCGCCGGAGCAGGGATCGCAGTTGGTGGGCTGCCAGGAGTACTCGGTGAGCCAACTGGCCCGTGGCGAGTCGAACATCTGCTCGAGGAAGGTGTTGGTGTAGAACTCGCCGAAGCCCTCGCCCTGGTCCTCCCACATGCACTCGTCGGCGACGGCCACCTGGTCGTAGTTGGCGATCCCCGTCATCCCGTCCTCGATGGAGGTGATGGTGAAGACCAGGAGATCCTGCTCGCCGGAGGAGGAGATGGTGCCGATGCGGACCGGCAGCGCGAACGTGTCCGCGTCGTAGCCGAACTGCAGGGGCGGGAGCCAGGTGGGCGCGACCTCCAGCTCGTTCAGCACCACCTTGGCGGCGAAGAAGTAGCTCCCGGCGTCGATGTACTCCTGGAGCAGGGCCTCGGCCCCGGCCGGAATCGCGTAGCCGTTCGCACCCAGCCAGCCCACCAGCCCTTCGGAGTCCTCCGAGGACAGCACCACGAACTCGTAGTTCCCCTCGGTGAAGCTGCTCTCCACCGTGACGGCGTCGGCCCACTCGGTGGCGGTGCTGTCGGTCATCACCGCCCCGGAATCGGACAACATCATGTCTTTGGCGCCGCAGCCCAGGCACCCCGAAGCGGAGCCGTCGACGCCGTAAGCGTAGTCGTAGTAGTAGAAGTCCGAGCACTGGTAGGACACCAGCCGCGGCGAGCTGTAGGCGTCCAACCGGTCGAACAGGCCGGTGTCGGCGAGGGACACGTCGTCGGCGGTGAGCACCTCGGGCACGGGGATGACCAGCGCGAAGTCGGTGACGGCGCCCTCGAAGTCGTTCGCCAGGGTGATGGTGGTGCGCGTGCCGTCCCGCGCCAACGCCACCTTGGCGGCGCTGTTGTAGAGCTCCGAGCCGGCGGAGCCGACGTAGGTGCCGCAGAAGGCGTGGGCGGCCGGAGAGAGGAGGAGGAAGGTGAGCATGAGGGTTCCCGGTGGTTGTATGGGACGAAGCAAGACCCGTGCCGGCGGACTAGCCTGCCGACCCCGCACCGGGGATCTTCCGCCAGTCCACGAACGCCCGCCCCTTGATGTCGGGCTGGCACGTCGGGCAGAGATACGCGTCGTGACCGTGCACGCCGGTGGTGCGCAGCGTGGTCCCACACCGGTCGCAGGGCTGGTTCTTCCGGCCCCGGACGTGGAGGAAATCGCGCACCTTCTCCTCCATCGGCGGCTTGCGCTCCTGGATGGTGCGACAGGCGTGGTCCAGGACCGCGACAATGGCGCCGTGCAGGCGGTCGACCTCGACGGCGCTCAGCTCCCGGACCATACGCTTGGGGTGAATCCCCGCTTCCCACATCACCTCGTCGGCATAGGCGTTCCCCATGGCGTCGAGCACCGACTTGTCCATCAGGAACACCTTGACCTGGTCCCGGCGCGTCTTGGCGAGCGCCCGGAAGTGCGCCACGGTGAAGGCGGGGGAGAGCACGTCGATCCCCACCTGTTCGAGGCCCGGGGGGCGCCCGCCGGGCGGCAACAGGTACACCTTTCCCATCTGCACATCGTCGCGGTAGCGGAGCTCACGACCGTCATCCAGCTTCCAGGCGACCGCGAGATCCGCCGTCTCCTTCCCGTCGATCTGGAAGCGGCCCGCGAGCATGGGCGACACCACGAGGCGCTGGGTCTCCAGGTCGAACACGACACAGTGTGCGAGGCGGGTCACCGCGGCGATGCGCCCCTCGAGCTGACTCGGGCAGCGCAGGACGACCGGCTTGCGCACCCGCATCCCCACGATCCGGCGCCCGCGGAGGGCGGCGGCGAGCAAAGGCACGACGTACTCGAGGTCCGGGCGTTCGGGCACCCGGAGAGTCTACAGGGACTTCCCGTCGGATTGCCACGCTACGCCGCCGGTCAAACCCCGGCGCGCGCCACCGCCCACCCCAGCCGCTGTTGCGGTGCCGGCGCCACCACCCGCGGCACCAGCCGACGTCCGGCCCAGCCCGACGCGCTTGCCCGCGCGGCGAGCACGGCGGGGACGTGATCTCCCGCGTAGCGCACGAGGTCCGTACCCCGGAGGGTCGCGCCGACGCGGGCGCAGCGCCGCGCCACCTCCATCGCCAGTGGGCGGCTCTCCCAGTCGTCTTGGACCATCGCCCGAATCAACGCCACCAGGGCGTCCACGCCCGCGTCGTCCAGGCCGAGGTCGCGCCGGCGGATTGCGGCCGCGAGCGCCGGGGTGCGGACCATCGCGACCGAGGCCGGCGTCGCCCGCTGACCCACCACCAGCTCGAGCAGGATCACCCCGAGCGCGTAGATGTCGCTGGCCCACACATCCCGCCGCTGGAGCGCCTCGGGAGCGAGGTACGCCGCCCCGTCGAAGGTGATGCGCCGACTCCGTACCCCCATCGCCGCTGCGCCCCACCCGTGCAGGCGTACCAGCCCCGACGCCTCCAGCCGGACCTGCCCCAGATGGAGGTCCCGATGGCACACCCCCACCGCGTGGGCCGCTGCCAGCGCGCTCGCGAGCCGCTCACCCACCCGAAGCGCGGCGAGCAGGGACGGAAGCTGCCCGTCCACCAGCGCCAACCCCGAAATCGACGGCGCGGCGGCGTAGACGACCACCGGGCCGAGGCCGTCCAGATCGGAGAGCCCCAGCGCCAGCGGCATGACCGGATGCCGGACGGTCCGGTACAGCCGCACCAGGGCGTCGGGAGTGGCTCCCCCCCGCAACTGCTCCACTTCGAGCAGCTCGTCGGCGGCGTTGCGGGCCCGGAGCACCAGGTGGGTCTCGTCCTCGACGACCAGATCTTCTACGCGGAGAACGCCGTTGACCATGTACGCCTCGGGAGTGGAGGAGTCGATCATGCCCACCCGTAATCACTACGTCAAAGCTTTATTCTCCGTCGATGGAAAGGGTGTTGCGGGTTGTAAATCTTCGGTTGTCAATCTGTAAATTGCCCGGTCCGGATAGACGGCCGGATGCCTGTCGCCCTCATCACCGGTGCCTCCGTCGGCATCGGCGCCGCCCTTGCCCGCGAACTGTCCCGCCGCGGCTACGCGGTCGGCCTCGTGGCCCGCCGCGCCGAGCTCCTCGAATCCCTCGCCGCTGAGCTCCGGGCCGCCGGAGGCACCGCCGCGTGGGCGGCCGCCGACGTCACCGATCAGGAACAGGTGCTCGCTGCCACCGCCAAGATCGCTGCGGAGCTGGGTCCCATCGACCTCCTGGTCGCCAATGCCGGCACCGGCATGGCGGTGAAGGCGTCCACCGCCCCCGTCGAGGCGTGGATGAAGGTGCTCCGCCTCAACATCGATGGCGTCATCTACAGCACCGGCGCGGTGATCCCGGCGATGGTGGCGCGCGGGACGGGGCACCTCGCCGTCGTGTCGTCGATCGCCGGGTACCGCGGCCTCCCGGGGAACGGCGCGTACAGCGCGTCCAAGGCGGCGGTCACGGTGTTCTACGAGGCGCTCCGCGTCGACCTCAAGAAGCACGGCATCGCGGTCACGGCGATCCATCCCGGCTTCATCAAGACCCCCCTCACCGACAAGAACCGCTTCCCGATGCCCTTCTTGATGTCCGCGGAGCGGGCCGCCACCCTGATCGCCGACGGGCTCCAGGCCCGGCGGTCGGAGGTGAACTTCCCCTGGCAGATGGTGTGGCTGCTCAAGCTCGCCCGCCTGATCCCCAACTGGGCCTACGATCGTATCGTGGGCGGCCGAGGGGTCATGGGTTGATCCTGGGCTCTCGGTGGGTGTTCGCGAAGGGGGACGGCCGGGCGGTTAAGCACGTCCGATGTACGACACCGCCGCCACCGAAGCCCTCTACGCCCAGTTTCCCGCGCGCCACGCGCTCGCCCGTCGGCGCCTGGGCCGAGCCATCACGCTGGCCGAGAAGATCCTCTGGTCGCACCTGACTGATCCCGAGCGGGCCGAGACCATCCGGGGCAAGTCCTTCGTGGATCTGAAGCCCGACCGCGTCGCGATGCAGGACGCCACCGCCCAGATGGCGCTGCTCCAGTTCATGCTGGCGGGGCGCGACACCACGGCGGTCCCCAGCACCGTGCACTGCGACCACCTCATCCGCGCCTACGTGGGCGCCGACGCCGACATGGCCACCGCCCTGGGCGAGAACGCCGAGGTCTACGACTTCCTCCGCACCGTGTGCGCCCGGTACGGCATCGGCTTCTGGAAGCCCGGCGCCGGCATCATCCACCAGGTGATCCTCGAGAACTACGCCACCCCCGGCACGCTGATGATCGGCACCGACTCCCACACCCCGAACGCCGGTGGCCTGGGCATGTGCGCCATCGGCGTGGGCGGGGCCGACGCCGTGGACGCCATGGTGGGCCTCCCCTGGGAGCTGCTCTACCCCAAGGTGATCGGCGTGAAGCTCACCGGTCGGCTGCAGGGCTGGACCAGCGCCAAGGACGTCATCCTCAAGCTCGCCGGCATCCTGACGGTCAAGGGCGGCACCAACGCCATCATCGAGTACTTCGGGGACGGCGCCGCCAGCATCTCCTGCACCGGAAAGGCCACCATCACCAACATGGGCGCCGAGCTCGGCGCCACCACCTCCGTGTTCCCGTACGACGACAAGATGGGCGCCTACCTCCGGGCCACCGCCCGAGGCGAGCTGGCCGCCCTCTGCGACCGCTACCGGGACCACCTCGTCGCCGACCCCGACGTGGCCGCGAACCCGGACGTCTACTTCGATCGCGTGGTCCACATCGATCTCGACACCCTCGAGCCCCACCTGGTCGGCCCGCACACCCCGGATCTGGCCCGGCCGATCTCGGCCGTCGCCGCCGCCGCCGAAGCCGAGGGCTACCCGGTCCGGATCACCAACGCGCTGATCGGCTCCTGCACCAACTCCTCCTACGAGGACATCAGCCGCTCGGCCCACCTCGCCCGCCAGGCACAGGCGGCCGGGCTGAAGACCGCCATCCCGTTCTTGATCACCCCCGGCTCCGAGCAGGTCTACGCCACCATCCAGCGGGACGGCCAGATGGCGACGCTGGTGGGGGTGGGCGGCACCGTCCTCGCCAACGCGTGCGGGCCGTGCATCGGCATGTGGAAGCGCGACGACATCAAGAAGGGCGACGTCAACACCATCGTCTCGTCCTTCAACCGGAACTTCCCGGCTCGGAACGACGCGAACCCCCAGACCCTCTCCTTCATCGGCAGCCCCGAGATCGTCACCGCCCTCGCCTTCTCGGGGGATCTCCGCTTCAACCCCCTCACCGACACCATCCGCCGCGACGGCAAGACGCTGAAGTTCTCGGTCCCCGAGGGCGATGAGCTGCCGGCCGCCGGCTTCGTGCCCGATCGCAGCGGCTACGCCGCGGCCCCGGCCGACCGCGCCGGGATCGAGGTGGTGGTCGCGCCGGGCTCCGACCGGCTGGAGCGGCTGACCCCTTTCGCCCCCTGGAACGGCGCGGATCCGGCCAACCTCGTGGTGTTGGTGAAGTCCAGGGGCAAGACCACCACCGACCACATCTCCGCCGCCGGCCCCTGGCTCAAGTACCGCGGCCACCTCACCAACATCTCCGGCAACCTGTTCCTCACCGTGACCAACGCCTTCAACGGGGTCATGGGCAAGGGCATCGACGTCCTCGCCGACGAAGCGGACGTCCCCTACCCGGACCTCGCACGCCGGTACAAGGCGGCGGGCCAGCCGTGGGTCGCCATCGGCGACGAGAACTGGGGCGAAGGCAGCTCCCGCGAACACGCGGCGATGGAGCCCCGCTACATGGGCTGCGTCGCGATCATTGCCCGCTCCTTCGCCCGGATCCACGAGACCAACCTCAAGAAGCAGGGCGTCCTCCCGCTCACCTTCACCAATCCGGCCGACTACGACCGGATCGGCGAGCGGGACCGCATCCGCATCGAAGGTGTGGCCGGCATCCCGCACGGCCGCGCGCCCACCCTGGTCGCCACCCACGCCGACGGCACGGTGAGCCGGATCGCGGTCCAGACCACGCTCTCGCCCGAGCAGTTCAAGTGGTTCGTGGCCGGCAGCGCGCTCAACCAGATCCGCGCGCACGCCGCGGCAGCGCGCGCCTGATCGGCTAGCGCGGCGTCATGTCACATTCGACCTTGAGCCGGAAAGTGCCGGTGGCGCCGCCCTTGCCGTCCACGGCGATGAGCCAGGTCTCGGGCCGATCGAAGGTCTCGATCATGATCTTGCCGCCGCCGCGGTGGTTGTCACCCTCGCACTGCGGGATCGCGCTCCCGCGATCCGGACAGACGCCCGTGTACTGGTAGCGCAGGCCGAGGATGTCCAGATCGGCGCACTCGGACACCAGCTTCACCGCCACCGAGGCCTGGGCGGGCGCCTCGAACACGTAGACCCGCTCGGGCCCCTGGTGCCCGTCCAGGGCGGGGATGCAGAACTTCTCGGCGTAGAAGATGTCGCCCCACTCGGAGTCCCCCCCTTCCGTGGTGCCCTCGATGATCTGGCCGCAGGTGAGGCGGCCCGAGATGCAGGAGATGGGCGGCGAGTTGTCCACCTGCTTGTCGCAGGGCATCTCCGGTTCGGTGATGACCTCCTTCGTCTCCACTGCCACCTGGCGGGCGGTGGTGGCGACGTCCCTGGCCCCCGAACACCCCAGCACCACCACGAGGAACCCCCCGGCCGCGCCGAGCCGGGCGCGATTCACGCCCCCCGCCAGTCCAGCCGGAGCAGGCCGTAGAACCCGGCGTCCCCGGCCGAGCCGGCGCCATAGCGCAACAGACCCTCGCGGACGAAGCCGAGGGCCTCCAACATCCGGATGCCCCCCGCATCGGCGAGCCGTACCCGCGCTTCGGCGCGCGCCATGTCGGGGAAGGCCACGAAGAGGTGGCCCAGCAGGGCGGTGACCGCCTCCTTGGTGATGCCCTTGCCGGCCTCGGCCGGGTTGAGCACCCAGCCCACCTCGAAGGTGGGGGGGGAGGTCCAGGTCTGCCGGAAGGCGACGCCGCCGACGAGGCGGCCATCGAGGGTGATCCCGAGGTCGCAGCGCGGCGGGCGGCCGTAACGGGCGACGGTGTCGGCCAGGTAGCGCGTCACGTCGGCCGAGCTGCCGCCCCCGAGCCAGGACCCGTAGAGCGCGGGGTCGTGGCCACGCACGTACGCATGCACGGCTTCGAGGTCGGAGATGGTGAAGGGGCGGATGACGAGACGGTCGGTGCGGACCGTCGGCGGAACCCAGGGGTTCGGAGCAGACATCCGGCCCGCTTATTCCACCGCCCCCCCGGCGGCGCGCCACGACGCGAGGCCACCCGCAATCGCCCAGGTGTCCTCCATCCCCCGCTCGCGGAAAAAGCGCACGGCGTCGGTGGCGAGCGCCCCGTCCTCGCACCACACCACCACCAGGTGGTCGGGGTCGAGCTCGGACACCCGCACGCTGATCTCGTTCATCGGCATGTGGATGGAGCCGGCGATGCCGCCGCCCGGCCGCGGGCGAACGTCGACGAACTCGATGAACTCCCCCTTCTTCTGCCGCGCGATCACGGCCGCGGCGGGCATCCGGACCGAGGCCGGGTCGATCCCCTCGACCCGGGGCGCGACCCCGACCACCGCGATGGTGCCGGGGTCGGAGACCGTACCGTAGGTGGCGCGGGTGCGGGCGTCCTCACGCTCCTGGAACGCGCGGGCGGCCTTGCTGGCGACTGAGAAGGGCAGGTTCACGAGGCGCTTGAACATCGGCACGTCCTAACCGGGCGGGTTAGCCCGGCATGATGTCGCTGCTGCTGTTGACCGCTGGAATGACCCTCGCCGCGCCCAACCAGTGGGACGACAAGGTGGCCGACATCGAAGCCACCCTGTCCATCCCCGCCACCCCCGAGAAGGTGTTCAACTACCTCCTGGACCTGCGCAACCTCGAGACCATCTTCCCCAAGGACTGCACGGGGAAGTGGGAGCTGGGAGACCGTACCTTCGGCGAGGGCGCCAACGCCTACGTCCGCTACGACATGGCGCTCATGCATCGCCGGCTGGCCATGACGCTCACCCACGCCATCGGCCCGACCACGATCGACTTCGACCACCTCGGCAACCGTGGCTTCATCACCCGATGGTCGCTCACGCCGTCCGCGATCGGCACCGACGTGCGGCTGCGGACCCCGCTGAACCCGCCCCCCAAGCCGCTCAAGGGCTACTTCTACACCACCGTACAACCCGAGTGGCAGGGCTGCTATCAACGCACCCTGACCAACCTCGCCACCGAAATGGCGCGTTGATCCCTCTGGTAGTGCTGGCCTGGGCGGGCGCGCGCACCGACGGTGAGGCGCTCGAGCGGTCCGGCGACTACCCGGCCGCCCTGGCCGCCTACCAACGTTGCGCCGACGAGGGGCCCGATCTCGATCGGCGCTTCTGCGACATCCGGGTGGCGATCCTGCAGCCCCAGTCGGCCGACCAGTTCGCGGGCTGGCGGGTGTTGGAGTCGGTGCGCACCCACTACGCCACGCTCGGGTCCGCCGAGGCCCTGGCCCGGGTCGAAGCGGCGCTGCGCGCGCTTCCCGACAGCCCCGCGGCTCCGTCCATGAAGATCTGGATCGCGAACGAGCGCGCCAAGTCCGGGGACCTCGGTCCGGCGGGCTCCGTGGCCGCCGACCCGACCGCCCCCGACGCCGCCCGGAGCTGGCTCGCGAGCGCGCAAGAGGCTGCTGCGGCCGAGCGTCGGCGCAGCACCTACGCCCTCGCCGGCGCCGTGCTCGCCGGGAGCTACGCGGTGACGGGCTGGCGGCGCGAAGGCCCCCTCGCGGGACGAAGCGCCCTGCTCGCGGGCGTCCTGCTGGGCGTCGTCCCCGCCGCCATCGCCGCGGTCTACGGGGACGGCCACGCGGCCGGCTTCCTCTACAGCGGCGGCGTCGTCACCCTCTGCGTGCTCGCGTCTCCCCGCGTGCCCCTCTGGGTCTCGCTCCCCGGCACGGTCGGGGCCCTGGTGGCAGCGGCGTGGTGGAACGAGTGGTTGCCGTCGTTGGGGCTCTGATGCCGGTCACGATGGTCCGCCTGGGCCACATGCCCAACTGCTCGTCACTCGGGAACGTGCTCAACGTCCTGGTGCTCACCCAAGCCGCCGCCGCCGTGCTCTGGGTCGCAGCCGAACGCTGGGAGGCGCGGCGCCGCCGCCCGGAGCCCGGCGGCGGGGAGACCCGGGCCATCGACCACCCCGCCGGGATCGTGCAGATCGACACCGTGGGCCCTCCCGCCGGGCCGACGGAAGCCCACGTCCAGATCACCCGGGCCTGCAGTCTCCCCTGCCCCTCGTGCCACATCGAGCCCACCGTCGACGGGGTCCACGTGCCGGTCGAGACCGTCGAGGCCCGCCTCGCCCAGCTCGCCACCGACGGCGTCCTGCACGTCGCGCTGGGCGGGGGCGAGCCGACCCGTCATCCGGCGCTCCCGCGCATCGCCGCCACGGCACGCCGACTGGGCCTGTCCGTCGGGCTCACCACCGCGGGTGTCGCCGTGGATCCTGCCGTGCTCGGCGGCTTCGACCAGGTCAACGTCTCGCTGGACGGTCTGGGGGAGGTCTACCGGACCGCGCGCGGCTACGCCGGCGCCCCCGCCGCGCTGGAGACCATCTCGCGCCTCGCCGCGCAGGGAACCCGGGTCGGCGTGAACATCGTGCTCGACCGGCAGACCTGGGCCCACCTCGACGAGACCGTCGCCGCCGCCGTCTCCGCCGGCGCCCAGGACATCCAGCTCCTGCGGCTCAAGCCGGTGGGGCGGGCCCAGGCCGACTACCTCGACCGGCGCCTCACCCCCGCGGAAGGCCGCGCCTTCTGGTCGCGGGTGTCGGCGTTGATCACCCGCTGGCCGGCGGTCACGTTCCGCGCCGACTGCGCCCTGGTCCCGTTCCTGGCGAGCGCCGGGGTCGACCCCACGCGCATGCGGGACTTCGGCATCCTCGGGTGCCACGGCGGCGATTGGCTTGCAAGCGTGGGGGTCGACGGTACCCGCGCCGCCTGCAGCTTCGTGCCCGAGACCCCGTCGACGGCCTGGCGGGTCGGGGTGCAACACGGCGCGTGCGCGACCTGCGCGTGGCAGCCCACCTGCCGCGGCGGCTGTCACGCAGTGGCCCGCCACCTCACCGGGGAGCTGTTCCAACCCGACCCCGAGTGCCCGCGGGTGCTCGATGCCTGACCGAGACCGCCCCGACGAGGCGGCCGCGCTCTGGTTCGCCAACGGCGCCATCCTCGGGTACGCCGCCCTCCGGGTCGGGTCGTGGTTGGCAGGGGAACCCGACCCCCGCATGATCCTCGCGTCCGCCCACATCGGCTGGTACTGGCGGGTCACGACCGCGCTGTGGTGGGGCACGCTGGGCGCCGCGGCCGGCTGGCGCTTCGGGGGGGCCGAGCTGGGCCGACGGGTGCTCGTCGGCGTCGTGCTGCTGGCCGTGACGCAGGCGATCTTGGTCCCGTAGGTGTGCGAAGATTCGCCGGCATGAAGCCGCCGCCCGAGGAGCCGA
>JAYVAS010000745.1:0-4410 GCA_043750895.1 Pseudomonadota bacterium | reverse complement strand
GACCTCGACCTGACGCAGATCCGGCGGGTGCTGGCGCGGTTGGTCGGCGAGCAACACGCGACCGTGGGCGCGGGTCGGCATCCCCGCTACGCGCTGGTCCCGAGCGGCGTCCTCCACCTCGTCGACGTCCTCGTCGATCCCCGGGCCGCGCGCTCCTTCGAAGAGGTGGTCCTCCTCGCCACCGCCGCGGCCAGCTACCGACACGCCATCGCGGCGCGCACCGCCGGGGCCCCGCGGGCGCCCGAAGCCCGGGTGCTCGCCCTGCTCGACCCGGTGCGCATCCTCCACGCCGAGCGGCGCCGGCTCGAGGGAGCGCTCCACGACCTGGAGGATCGGGTGCGGCACGGATTGGAGATGGAGGCCCTGGCCCGCTCGGGGCCCCGGGAGGTCCGGGCGCTCGGTGCCCTGCTCGAGTCCAAGGGGGGGGCCTACCAGCTTCACCCCATGCGCAGCTTCTCAGCGCTGGTCGAGGCCCTGCCCGAGCCGCTTGCCCGTTTCGAGCTCGGGCCCGGCATGGGGCTCCGGGCGCGTGCCCTGTTCGGACCGCTGGCCGAGCAGCTGCGCGCCCGCATCGGCATCCTCGAGCGGCTGACGGACACCCTGCGTCGGGTGGCCTGACCCTTGGCTAGACGATGAGCGTCGAGAACCCGCCGCGGGCGGCGACGCCGAACGCCACCGAGAAGAACGAGTCCACGTCGGCGCCCGACTCCCCCTTCCGACCGACGACCACCAGCTCGGCGCCTTGCTCCTGCGCGTACCGGGAGATCTCCTCGACCGGGACGCCGTAGCGCATCACCTCGACCGCCCCGCCCGACTCCGGCCGGGCGTACTCGAAGGCGCGCGCGATGGCGGCGTCACAGGCGGCGGTCCAGCGGGCGGGGTCGATCCCGTATCGCTCGGGGTGCTTTCCCACGCTGGGGTCGGCGTTGATCACGTGCAGGAGGTGCAGCGGACCGCCGGTGGCCTGCGCGAGCGCGCGGGCCGCTGCGACGACGTTGCCGGTGGCGGGCCCGCCGTCGACCCCGCACACGACGGGATGACCGCTGGTCACCTTCGCGTTCACGAGGAGGATCGACGTCCGGCATTGCACCAGGAGGTCCCGCGACACGGACCCCAACAGGGCGCTGGCGATCATCCCGCGGCCGCGGGGCGTCATCACGAGCAGGCCCGCCTCCACGGCGACGACGGCGCGGTTGATGGCGTCCGCAGGCGCGCCGGTGACGACGCGGCGGTCTACCGGGGTTCGAAAGCGCGCCGCTTCGGCGCTGAGCATCTGGTCGGCGCGGCCGACGGCGCCCAGCTCGGCCTCGCTCGACCAGCCCGGCCCGCCGTCTTCGACGGCGGTGACCAGGATGGTGGTGTCGCCCGTCCCGCGGGTGATGGTGCGCGCGACACGGGCGGCCTCAGCGGCGGTGTCGCTCCCGTCGAGGGCGACGACCAGGGGGTCGAAGAGGGACATCGGGTACTCCGAGCAGCCCCCTATCCCTTCCGGCGCTTCGGATCAGAAGCCTGCCTGCATCCGCAGAAACACGCCCCGCGAAGGCGCGGTGGGGTCGCCTTCGGGCGTGGTCTGCTCGAAGGTGGCGGTCGCGGTCACCTTTTCGAAGAACTCATGGCCAGCACCGACGAGGATCGTGGTGGTCGCGTCGTCGACCGCCTTGCTGTCGGGATCGACGATGTCGACCCGCGCCACGATGGTGACGATGTCCGGCACCTTCGGCATCAGGGAGGCGGTGATGATCTGCCCGGACACGCCGCCGCTGGAGCGGCCCATGTACTCGGCCCACGCCAGGCCGTACTTCATCTTGAACCCGACGGCGCCCGCGTAGATGGTCAGGGGATCACCCTCGCCCATGAACGACTGGGAGATGAACCCGCTGATGGGCAGGTCGTAGTCCTTGTTCGAGGCCATCGGATCGACGGTGAAGCGGGCCTGGAAGGTCTTGGAGGCGTCCACTTCCACCTTTCCGTAGCCCTCGCCGTTGATCAGCCCGGCCTGCCACTGGATGAGCCCCTTGTTGTGGTCGCCCATCGCCTGGATGCCCAGGTCGGAGGTGTCCACGAACTTGTTCTCGTCGCCCGCGGACTTCCCCAGGAAACGATAGCCCCAGAAGTTGTCGTAGTAGGGGGCCCAGGCGGTGTCGGCCATGCCGAAACGAAGCTTGACGCCTGCCTTCTGCTCCCTCCACTCGAGGTAGGCGTGCTTCACGAACATCCGGTACTTGGTGTCGACCGTGATGGAGGTGTCAGCGACGTCGGTGCTCTTGAAGCGGTCGGCGTCGAGGGTCATCCGGGTGGCCCAGTGCTCGTTGAGCTCGCCGCGGGCGGTGAGGTAGGCGCGGTCGAGTTCGAAGCTGTTGTACCCGTTGGCGCCGTCGCTGAGATCGTAGCCGTAGTGGGCGAAGATCACGCCCCCGACCTTGACCGTGGGCTTCGGGGCTTCGTCGGCGGCGAACGAGAGGGAGGAGGCGAGCAGAAGGGTGAGGTGCATGTGCGGTTCTCCAGTGCGCAGCCGAATACCGCATTTCGGGAGGTGCCCGGTCTCGGTTGTGTGACGGAATTGGCTCACTCTTGTAGCTGAGACGGTTTTGTCATGCGCCACTTCGCCCCCGCAGTCCGCCGCCTGCAGGTTCCGCAGGGCGGAGGTGCGCCGGTCGGGCGAACGCCGAACTTCGGGCCGGCATGGGTCTTGCTCTCGTCCCCGGTACACCAGGAGCATCGATGTTCACCCTCCTTCTCGTCGCCCTCGCCCTCGCTGCCCCGCCCGATCGACCCCCGCCCCCGCCCCCGCCTCTCGAAGAGGTGCTCGAGGCCGTTGGCCTCAGTGACGGGCAGCGGGTCGCCGTCGAGACGCTGATCCGTGAGGCCCGTCCCGAGCTGGAAGCCCTCCGCGCCACGCTGCACGATCGGGAGCGGGCCTTGATCGACGACATCGAGGCGCTGCTCTCCCCGCAGCAGCAGGAGGATCTTCGCGCCGCGTTGCCGCCGCCGCCGCGCGAGGGAGGCCGCCGGTAGCCTTCCCCTCCTCGTCCCCTTCCCCACGATCCCCGCACCGCCGGAGCCCCCCGATGTTCTTCCTCCTCGTCGCCTGTGCCACCGACCCCAAGGACGCCGCTGATGACACCGCCGCCGAAACCCCCCTCGAGGACTGTGCGGCGGCGGAGCTGTTCCCGACCCTGACCGCGGACCCGGCCAACAGCGACTACCCGGCGCCCGAGCTGGAGGCCGGCTGCGAGGGCGACGAGCTGGTGGTGCGCTCCAACGGCATCCCCTGGTACGAGTTCGTGCCGCTGACCCCCAACGAGCTCATGGCGGTGGACAACGAGTGGCGGGTGCCGCTCGAGCCGGTCGCCGCCGAAGCGCCCACCGAGATCCCCCTGCTGGGCGTGGTCGCCTTCGTGCTCGTCGGTCTGCCCGCGTACGGGCCGAACGAGGCGGAGTTCCCCGATCCCTACGGTGATCCCGTCTACAACCAGATCGTCGACGACTGCGGGGGCCACACCGGCGGGGTCGGCGACTACCACCTCCATGCCGCCGACACCGTGTGCGCGACGATGAGCGACGCGGTCGCGGGCGAGCCGTCCCCCGTCATCGGCTTCGCGCTGGACGGCTACCCGATCTACGGCCCGATGGGATGCCTGGACGCGGCGTGCGCGGAGGTCGTGGAGCTCCGCAGCGGCTGGAACCAGATCGGCGACCCCACCACCTACGCGTGGGATGCGTACAGCTTCGTCGCCAGCGACGACGCCGCGGTGCTCGACCAATGCAACGGCCGCATCCAACCCGACGGCACCTACGGCTACCACGCCACGTCGACCTTCCCCTATGTGCTGGGCTGCTACCACGGGGTGGTCGCCGCGGACGGTGACACGGACGACGGCGGCGGAGGTCCCGAGGTGATCGACTGCGCGGACGCCGAACCGGGCATGCCCTGTTGTGGGGACGACGTCTGCGACGGCCCGGAGACGGCGGACAACTGCCCCGCGGACTGCGGATGATCCTGCTCGTGGTGCTGGGCTGCGCGCCGTCCTCGGAAGGGCGCGACAGCGAGACGGAGCCGGCGGAGCTGACGACGGGCGACGTGCGGTACCTGCTCGCGTGGGACACCGCGGGCATCACGCTCGGCGACGGCTGGACGGCCGCGGCGGACGGGGGGTGGAGCGTGCACGTCACGCAGGCCAGCTTGACGTCCTATGCGGCGTCGATGGTGCAGTGCGTGGACATCGTCGCCCGTCGGCCGTCGCCGATCCTGTCCCTCATCATCGGGGTGGCCTACGCGGGGCACGACGGACTGACCGATCCGTCTACGCTGGAGGCGCCGATCATCGAGGACCTCGCGGCGCCGGCCGAGACGCTCCTGGGCGAGGTCGCCTTCGACACGGCGGCCTACTGCCGGGTGCACTGGCTGGT
>JAYVAS010000744.1:0-5957 GCA_043750895.1 Pseudomonadota bacterium | reverse complement strand
GGGATGCGCTTCGTCAGCGCCGACTACTCCCAGATCGAGCTGAGGGTGCTGGCGCACTACTGCGGAGACGGCCCGCTCGCCGAGAGCTTCCGCAACGGGGAGGACATCCATCGACGGACCGCGTCCGAGATCTTCGGCGTTGCCCAACAACTGGTGTCCTCCGAGCAACGCCGCGCGGCCAAGGCGATCAACTTCGGCATCGTGTACGGGATGGGGGCGTTCCGCCTCGCGAACGATCTACGGATCCCCCGTGCACACGCCCAGTCTTACATCGATGGGTACTTCGCCCGTTATCCGCAGGTCCGTGCGTACATGGACGGGGCCTGCGCGCGGGCGCGCGAAGTGGGGTACAGCGAAACCCTCTTTGGTCGCCGGCGGCCGATTCCCGGACTGGACGCGGGAAACCAGATGGATCGCGCCGCGGCGGAGCGCATCGCCATCAACAGCCCGATTCAGGGCACGGCGGCCGACATCATCAAGTGCGCGATGATCCGGGTCGACCGGGCGGTGGCCGACACCGGGGCCCGCCTGTTGCTCCAGGTGCACGACGAGCTGGTGCTCGAAGTCCCGGAGGGAGAGGTGGAGAGCGTCCGCGCGCGGGTGAAGGCGGAGATGGAGGCCGTGGTGGCCCTCGCGGTGCCGCTGGTCGTGGACACCGGCACCGGCGCCACGTGGGGCGCGGCGCACTGATCGGCGGGGCGCGCGCGGTTGGGGGGACCGGATTACGCTCGCGCACCCCGCATGTTGACCTCCGATACGCCCGATTCAGAACTCGTCACGCGGGTACTCGGTGGTGATCGCAACGCCTACCGCCCGCTCGTGGAGCGGTACCAGAACCGGGTGCACGCGATGGTCTACGGCATGATCCGGGACCAGGAGGAGGCGCGGGACATCGTCCAGAACGCCTTCATCAAGGCCTACCAGAACCTCGGCAGCTTTCGGATCGAGTCGAGCTTCTACACGTGGCTCTACCGGATCGCGATGAACCTCGCGATCGACCACTGCCGGATGGCCAAGCGGCGGCGCACCTCCAGCTTCGAGGAGTCGATCGCCAGCCGAGACGACGACGGGAACCTCCTCGAGATGCACCACACCGACGGCCCCCAGAAGGCCCTCCAACGGAAGGAGACGAATCAACGCATCTTTGCCGCCATGGAGGAGCTGACCGAGGAGCAGCGCGAGGTGGTCCTGCTGCGCGAGGTCGAAGGGCTCTCCTACAAGGAGATCGCCGACACCATGGGGGTGCCCGAGGGGACGGTCATGAGCCGGCTCTTCTACGCGCGCAAGCGGCTCCAGGGTCTGCTCGCGCCCCTCACTGAGAAAGACTGATCCGCCGTGAATGAATCCCACCGCGATTCGTCCGAAGCTGCGATGACACCCATGGGCCGGCTCGAACACCTCCTGATGCGGGTTCACGACGGGGTCGCCACGCCCGCGGAACGCGAGGAGTTCGAAGCGATGGGGGGCGCCGACGCCACCCGCGCCTGGGATTCCATGCGGGCGCAGTTGGTCGCGGCGGTGCACGGCTCGGTCGATGTCGCCGACGACGTGATGGACCTGCTCCAGGAGCCGGACTTCGCGGGCGAGCTTCGGGCCGCCGTCTCGGCGCCGATCGACGTGGCCGACGCGGTGATGGACGGCATCGGCGATCTCGCGGCGATGGACTGCATGGCCTTCGCCGACGGGGAGGGGGACCCCTCGCTCCGTGCCGAGCGGGCCAACCGTTTCCTTCGCGACCCCGCGGCACGCGCCGCGATGGCGAACCAGGACGGCCTCGGTGCCGAGCTCCGTGACGCCGTGGCGGCGGGCGCCGAGGTCGATCTCTGGAGCACGATCGCGGGCCACATCGGTGCCGACCCCGGCTCGGACGAGCTCCCCGGCTGGGATCGGACCGCCGCGGCCTTGCGCGCTGCGGTGGATGCGCGTCGTCCCATCGACGTGGCCGATGCCGTCATGGGCCGCATCGCACCCCCGGTGCGGCGCCGCATGCCGGCCTGGGCATCCTTCGGCGTGCCCGTAGGCCTCATGGCGGCCGCCGCCGCGGCGCTCATCGCGATTCTGTTGCCGGCTCCGACCGAGCAGGGCGAGTTCACGGCCGATATCCGTCAGACCGTCGGCCTCAATCTGCTCCTCGCACCCCTCAACGACGCCCAGGTCGAGGACATCCAGACCGCGGAGAACACCGTGGCGCAGGTGGTCCGCTTCGACGACGGCGGGCCCACCTTCATCATCCTGGACGACGGCGTCGCCTCTGACGTCGGCGCCCCTGGAGCGCCGCTATGATCCGGTTCCTGGTGTCCCTTGGGATGGTCCTCGCGCTCGCGGGGCCTGTCATGGCCCAAGGCCCGACCGCGCCCCCCCGCCCGGCCCCCACGGCCCGCGTGGCGCAACGCGTGGATGTGCAGATGCGCGTCGTCCACGCGACCGACTCCGAGTCGGGCGTGGATCCCCGGCTCGCGTCCCTCGCGGGCTCGTTCCGCTACTTCAAGTACAAGGGGTACCGGCTCCTCTCCACCCAGAACGCCGACATCGCCGTCGGCGGCGAGACCACCTGGTCGGTGGAGGGCGGGCGCCGCATCACCGTGTCCGTGCTCTCCTTCGACGAGGCGCGCGCGCGGATCCGGGTCGAGATGACCAACAGCGAGGGGAAGGTCCTCGACACCACGGTCAACATCAACCGGAACGGCACCTTCATCATCTCCGGCCCACGCTACAAGGACGGGATTCTTATGCTCCCGGTGACGACCTCGTACTGACCGCGGCCGGCGCGCGCGCTAAGCGTCGGCGGTGAACGTTCGTGACGATCTCGTACTGGTTGGGTGGCTCGCGGGGCTCGCGCCGGACTCGGCCCACCTCGCAGGCGCGGGACCAGCCGCCGTGCACGAGCTGCGCCTCCTCTATCCGAGCGCCACGAGCTTCGACGCCGGGCTGGCCAACTGCCTCCGACGGTGTGTCGCCACCGCCGTCCTCCAGTCGGTCCGGCTGGACCGCGCCGCGGAGGCACAACAGGCGGTGATGGCCCGGAAAGAGGGCTTCCTGGCCCTGCTCGAGCGCGAGGAGCCCCTGATCTCGGCCCTGGCCACCGAGATCGACGCGGTTGCCCCGCTGTCCGGGCTCGGCGCGAAGATGGCGCAGGGCGTCCTCGAGCTGTTTCGCGTGCAGGCGCGCGAGCTGTTCCCCCGCGAAGAGCAGGGCGGGGCTGCCGCAGCGATTCGGGTGCTGGAAGCGCTGCGCGCGTCCGCGGATGCCCACGCCCGGCTGCTGATAGAGGCCGAGCTCGCGTCGCTGCACCAGCGCACGGGCGACCATGAACGCGCCTCCGAGATTCGCGGCAACGAGGACGGCTTCACCTGGCTCGATCGGGCCGATCATCAGGCCGGCCACGGGGAGATGGACGCCGCGCGCGCCAGCCTCGGTCGCGCGCGCCAGAACTTCGAGCGGGCGGGCCTGGTGGCCGGGATCGCCGCGGTCAAACGTCGAGAGGCGGCGCTCATCGAGCCAGCCGAACGCGTGCCGCTGCTACGGGAGGCTGTTTCCCTGTCCCGTCGCGCCACCGGGGACCTGCGCGGCGAGGTCGAGGGCCTCGAGGAGCTCTCCCGCGCCTATGCCGAGTCGGGCCGGGTGGGCCCGGCGGTGGCCGCCCTCGGCGAGATCGCGCGCCTCCAACGCCAGGCCGCCGACGCAGTCGGAGAGGCGCGGGCGCTGCAACTGGCCGGGCGCCTGCTTTGCGAGGGGGATGCCACGCTGCAGGACCCGGGCATCGGTCTGGTCATGTTGTTGTGGGCCGCCGACATCGGTGGCAGCGTGGACCCGGTGCTCGCGGACCTCACCCACCGGTACGTCCAGGGCTTCCAGTACACCCTCTCGGATCGGCAGTGGGCGGAGATCGAGCCCCTGTTCGAGCAGAACCGGGAGGCCATCGTCGATGTGGCCTTCGCGCGCTACCGAGAGGACTTCCTGAAGGATCTCCCATGACCCTCTTCGAGAAGATCATCGCCCGGCAGATCCCCGCGTCCATCGTCTACCAGGACGATTACGTCGTCGCCTTCCGTGACATCCACCCCCAGGCGCCGTTTCACCTGCTCGTCGTCCCGCGAAAACCGATCCCGCGGCTGTCGGAAGCCGCGCCCGAGGACCACGCCCTGCTCGGCCGGTGCCTGGACGGAGCGCGCCGAGCGGCGGCCCAGGAGGGGGTTCGCTCCTACCGGGTCGTGATGAACGACGGCGACGACGCCGGGCAGTCGGTCGACCATCTGCACTTTCACGTCCTCGGGGGCCGAAAGTTCGCGTGGCCCCCCGGCTGAATTGCACGAAAACTTGAGTTTTTCGGCACCAAGGCGTAAAGATTGGTCGTGACGGGTTGTTCCCGCTCGCTTTCACCCGGAGGGATGCCGTGAGAACGTACGCCTGGATGCCGCTGGCGGCTGCCTTGGTAAGCTGCAACAAGGTGGGCTTCGATGCAGTGTCGATCAGCCCGATTTACTCCTACGTCGAAGGCTGCAACGCCGTGCGGGTCTCGGGGCACGGGTTCGCCGAAGACATTTCGGTCACCGTGTCGATGCCGGACGCGAGCGGCGTCGCGGTCACCGCGGACCTCGAGAGTCTCGTACTCGCGAAGGACGACCCGGCAGTGACCGACCCGGATCTGAAGGCCTTGAACGTTGGCTTCTACGTGCTCGGGGTCATGCCGGGCGCGCCGGCCGGCACCAGCGGCTACGCCGACATCAACGTCACGAGCGACGGGGTCACCGCCTCGCTCCCGCAGGCCTACTACTACGTGGCCTGCCCGGCCGACGCCCTGGTCGAGGGCTACGGTCCGTCGAGCGGGGTCACTGCGGGGTCGGACGTGTCGCTCCAGGGCTGCAACCTGGACGCCGCCACCATGCAGGTCCAGCTCCTCGATGAGACCGGCGCGCCGGTGGGCCAGCAGGTTCCGCTGGTCTCCGACTGCCGCACCGCCGCGGTGCACTTCGCGGCGCCGGCCCAGCCCGATGGCACCTACTACGTGACCCTGGTGGACGCGAAGGGCAACGTCCTCGCCGGCGAGCCCTGCGGCCTCCAAGACAGCGCCACCTACTACTGTACCGACTACCCGATCACCTACGGAGGTGCGAAGTGAATCGGTCGCTCCTGTTCGCCACCCTTCCCCTGTTCGCCCTCTACGCCAACGTCGCCCAAGCCGGCGAAACCGGCAGCATCCGTGGCCACGTCGACGACGACGGCGGGCTCGCGGTACCGGGGGCCACCATCGTGCTCTCCGGCCCGGGCATCGCCGGCGAGATGTCGGTCGAGTCCGACGAAAACGGTGACTTCCGCATGCTGAACGTGCCGCCGGGCACGCACGCCATGAAGGTCATCAAGTCGGGCCTCGCGCCGACCAGCCTGCGGGTCACCGTCCGCCTCGACGAGACGGCGTTCGCGCCCGTCGTGCTGGCCGTCTCCGGTGGCGCCGACGTCATCGTCGAGCAGGTCCTCCCGGTCATCGACGCCACGCGGTCCGCGGTGTCAACCGAGCTCTCGGCCGCAACCCTGGCGAACCTGCCCGTGGGTCGGTCCTACCAGGACGCGGTGAACATCGTCCCCGGCGTCTCGGGGCGCGTGGACACCCAGAACGGAGGTCCGTCCAACGGCAACCCGTCGGTCCGTGGTGAAGGGCAGTACGGCAACAACTACCTGCTCGACGGCATCTCCACCCGCGATCCGGCCACCAAGACCTTCGGCACCAACGTCAACTTCGACGCCATCTCCGACATCCAGGTCTACACCGACGGCGCCCCGGCCGAGTTCGGCCAGTCCACCGGCATGCTGGTGAACGTGGTGACCAAGGACGGCGGCGACGAACACCACGGCGCGATCCTGTACCGCCAGGGCTTCTCGGCGGGGTCCGGCACCTCCGGCGTCGCCGACCTCACCGACTCCAACGGGAACGGTATCTACTCGGAGGAGATCGAGAAGGA
>JAYVAS010000743.1:0-12395 GCA_043750895.1 Pseudomonadota bacterium | reverse complement strand
CTGTCCCAGAAGGGCGTCCCCCCGCGGCTGTTCTCGGCCACCGGCGCGTCGATCGGCAGGTGATACCCGAACAGCTCCACGGCCGAGCCCGGATCCTCGATCGGCTTGGTGGCGGAGGAGATCGGGGTGTAGTGCTTGGGATCGCGGTGCAGGAAGTCGAAGACCCCGTGCCCGCCCGGATCGAGGCCGGTCACGAAGGTGGACCAGGCGACCGGGCTCTGAGGCGGCAGCGCCGTGCCCAGCGACTGGGACGCGCCCTCCGCAGCGAGCTTCGCGAAGTTCGGCATCTTCCCCTCGCCGATGAGGCGGGCGAGGATGACCGGGTCCATGCCGTCGACGCCGAGCACGAACAGGCCCGGACGATCGGGCGGTTCGGGGGCGCAGGACATCAACAGCAGGGGCAGCAGGGCACTAAACCGCATTGGACACCGCTTCCGACGGACGGGCCTTGGCCCCGGGTGCCGAACCCGACTGAATCAGGGTGGCCGGGTCCAGCGGACCCTTGACCGCCCCCGCCTCCCCCTTGGCGGGGAAGATGAACTTGCCCTGCATCTCCTTCGGAGGCTCGTGCCCGAAGAGGCGGATGACGGACGACGGGATGTCGATGAGGTTCGGCTTCTCCACCGCGATGGGGCGGCTGCAGAAGAACACCCCGGGGACGATGGCCGGGTCGACGCAGTGGTCCCCGCTCCAGCTCTTGGTGTTGTCGGAGAAGATGGCCTCGGTGACGGAGCCGGTCGCGCAGTCCCAACCGTTGCGGTAGCCGCCCTCGTAGCCGACGAGTAGATCCGGCGCGTCGAAGCGCTGCGGACCGGTACCGACGTCGGTGGCGATCTCCACCTTGCGGATCGCCCGGGTGCCGGACTCGGGATCCACGAGCTGCTCCAGCCCGCGCGCGATCGCCTCCGTGACCGCCTTGTACTCGGCGCCCTCCTGGACGATCCCGGACTCTTCCCGCCCCTTCCGGTTGATGAACAGCCCGGTGAGGCCCATCGAGAAGGCCTTGGTGCGGCTCCAGTCGACGTTCTCGAACCAGTCGCCGGACGTGTTCTTGTCGTCCTTGAGGAACAGGTAGCCGTGGTCGCGGAGCCAGGCGTTGAGGTTCACGCTGCGGCGGAAGTTGGTGAAGCCGTGGTCGGAGATGACCATGATCACCGTGTTGGGGTCGTCGGCCTCGGCCATGAGCCGGCCCACCATCTGGTCCATGCGCGCGTAGACCGCGGCGATGGCGCCGACGTGCTGGGTGCTGTCCTTGCCCTTGTTCGCGGGGTGCGTCGGGTCCAGGTAGCGGTAGAACATGTGCTGGATGCGATCGGTGGTGTCGAAGACCGTGGTGACGAGCCCCTTCTTGACCCGCGAGATGGAGTCGAAGAACATCGCTTCCCGCTCATCGAAGAACGCCATCGCCTGATCGAGGAAGGCCTGCTCGTCGATGACGCGCTCGTTGAGCGCCCAGGTGTCCTCCGCGAGGCCCAGGGTGGCGTAGGGGCCGAACTTCTTGGCGAGGTACACCGAGTAGATGGTCGGGTGGCTGATCGGCATCGCCGGGTTGTCCGGGTCGATGTGGATCGGCGTCATGTAGAGCCCGATCTCGGGCTCGCTGGTGAGCACGTAGAAGCGGGCGATGCCCGACACCTTGACGCCCAGCCCGGCCGTGAAGGTGAGGGTGACCCACGGGGAGTACACCCGGTCCTTCAAGAACATGGGCTCGGCGCCCTCGATCTCGAGGGTGATGCCGCCCTTCCCCGGCGTGATGGTGATGGGGATGGTCATCCGGCCACCGGCCTTCAACATCGAGTTGTCGGGGCCCACGATGCGGGAGCGGATGCGCCCGTCCTTGTTCCGCCGGAGCACGGTCTGCTCGCCGCCGGTGAACGCCGCCTGGCCGTCGTTGTTGGCGGTCGAGAAGAAGGAGAAGGTGCCCTGGCTGCCGCGCAGGTCGGGCACGCACATGCCGGACAGGAGCAGGCCGCGGAACTTGACCGGCGGGAAGGTGATGGGCACCCGCTGGATGATCGAGAAGATGTGCTTCTCACCGAGGAACTTCCAGAAGGCGGTGCCCTTCTGGAGCAGCTTCATCTTGGGGCTGTCCAGCGGGACGACGTACTTCCCGATGTTGAGCACCCGCTTGGCCTGCCCGATGTCGGTAGACGACAACATCGGCGCGTAGGTGCACGGATCGCGGGTGAGGAAGTCGTAGATGCCGTGGTACGACGGGTCGGTGCCGGTCGCGAAGGTGGACCAGGCCACCGGGGACATCGACGGGTTGGAGGTGTCCAGCGGGCGGAACACGCCCTTGTCCGCGAGCTTCTGGAAGTTCGGCAGCCGGCCCTCGGCCATGAAGCGCGAGGTGATGCCCGGATCCATGCCGTCGATGCCGAGGATGATGATCCGCTTGGCGTGCGCGTTCTTGAAGGGGTTGCCGACCGTGATGAACCGCCACGCGAGCGTGAACGGGTAGAGGAGGATCGTACCGATCGCGAGCGCGAACGCGGCCACGACCACCAGCAACGAACCCGCGAACGCGAAGCCGGCCCCGGGGCCGATGTACGCGAACGACACCGTGGGCCAGGCGACGCCGACAAGCAGCGCGGCGAGACCGGCGGCCGCCCGCAGGGCGTGCGCACGGTGGGAGGGGGGGGGTACCATGGGCATCGCGACTTCTACCCGTTAGGATTGGGGCCCGCCACCTACGCCGAAGGGGCCGAGAGCGCACGGACCGTGCAGTTTCGGTGCAGACCCGACCGGCTTGAGAGGGTGGTGGTAAAGGCACGACATGCGCTCCCTCCTCCTCCCCCTGCTGTTCGCCCTCACCGTCGCCTGTGGCGGCAAAACCCCGGCCGAGCTCACCACCGAGGCCCAGGCCGCCTTCGACGGCGGCGACGCGGCCAAGGCGCTCACCCTCGCGGACGCCGCGCTGGCCACCGACGCCGTGAAGAAGGACGCGCCCAGCGCCTGGCGGCTCGAGCAGATCAAGCTCGAGGCCCTGGCCAAGGGCGGCAAGGGCGCCGACGTCCTCGCGAACCTCGAGCGGCTCGCCGGGACCAACCCCAAGCAGGTCAACGCGGCGCTCTACCGCGCCCTCGCCGACAAGGTGAAGGCCGCCGACGACACGCCCGGGGCGATCGACATCCTCGCCGCTGGCGACAAACGTTTCCCGGCCGACCACGCCACGTTCCAGGAAGCCATCGACGCGCTCAAGAACTCGGGCAACCTGGATCCCGCCGAGGTCGAGCGGCTCAAGGCGCTCGGCTACCTCTAGCCGCGATGGCCACGATGGCCGCGATTCCGGTCACGGTCCTCACCGGCTTCCTCGGGGCGGGGAAGACCACGCTGCTCAACCGCATTCTCGCCGACCCGGGCACCGGGCGCGTGGCGGTGGTGGTCAACGAGTTCGGCGACGTCGGCATCGACGGCCGCCTGGTGGTGGGCGCCGTCGACGACGTCATCGAGCTGCGCGAGGGCTGCGTCTGCTGCACCGTCCGGGGGGACCTGCAGCGCACCGTCAACCGTCTCCTCGATCGCCGTCGGGCCCTGTTCCGGCCGCTGCGCTTCGACCGCCTGCTGGTCGAGACCTCCGGCCTCGCCACCCCCGGCCCCGTCGTCCAGACTTTCCTGATCGACCCCCAGCTCGCCCAGGAGACCCGCGTGGACGGCGTGATCGCCGTGGCCCACGGCGCCTTCCTGCCGCGCCAGCTCGCCGACCACCCCGAGGCCGCCAACCAGTTGGCCTGCGCCGACCGCATCGTGCTCAACCACGCCGACGAGGTGGAGGACTGGGACACCCTCGCGGACACCGTCGCCGCCGTCAACCCCCTCGCCACCGTGCTCCGTGCCGTGCGGGCCGACGTCCCCGTGCCGCCGCTCCTCGACATCGGGGGCATGGACCCGGCCCGCTGGGCCCTGCAGTCGACCGTGCCCACCCGCCACACCAGCGGCGTGTCCACGGTGGCGGTCACCTCCGACCAGCCGGTCGAGCTCGCGCGCCTCAAGATGTTCCTGCAGTTCCTCGCCGCGCGGAAGACCTGCGAGATCCTCCGACTGAAGGGGATCTTCCGGTGCGTGGACCAGCCCCGACCGGTGGTCGCCGACGGGGTCTACCAGTGGCTCGAGCTCGGACCCGGTCCGGGCGCTCCGCCGGGACGCTCGGCGCTGGTGGTGATCGGGCGAGGGCTGGATGCGGACGAGATCCGGCGGGGCTGGGCGGCGATCACCGGGTAGGATGCGGCGTGCTCCTCCTGCTCCCCCTGCTCCTCGGCTGCCAGCCCGAACCGAAGGCCGACGCGCGCCCGCCCGCGCCCGAGGTCGACGACTCCGGGCCCGTCGGGGACACAGACGCGCCGTCGCGCGCGTCGCCCATCGTCGTCGTCTGGACTGTCGATACCCTGGGCACCATCGCCGCCACCGAGACCGGCTTCTGTGAGGCCCTGGACGACGTCGCCCGGTCGCGGGGGCTCGACACCGCCTGCCTCGATCGGGGTGTCAGCACCGCGTCCTGGACGGGGGAGAGCCACACCCGGCTCCTGTGGCCCGAGAACCTCACCGGGGACGGGGTAGCTCGAGGGGCGCCCGTCTGCGGCACACGATCCGTCCTCGCCCAGATCGCCAACGCCTTCCATGCCGACTACCTCGTCGGGCTCGACAACCCCTTCTTCGAGAACCTCGCCGTCGCGCAGGACTGCGGCAACGGCCGCACCTCCTGGACCCAGGACGCGACGCAGAGCTGGACCCTCGGGCTCAAGGTCGACGTGGAGGCCGTGGCAGAAGCGAACCGCCCTGCGAGCCTGGCCATCGACGCGCTGCTCGCCGCCACCGCCGAGGGCCGGAGCGCCGTCGCCCTGCTCAACACCTACGAGGCCGGCGGCCACAAGCCCCGCTGCTGGTTCGACCCCGACACGGCCGCGTGCCGCCAGCTCTACCAGCTCGCCCTCGACGCCGGAGCGGCGGACCCGAAGGACGACCCGGCCGAGGCGTGGCGCACCTACACGGTGCTGACCACCATCGTCAACGAATCCCAGCGGGTCTACGCCGACGACCCCGCGACCCTCCGCACCCTCTGGTGGGGCACGATCACCGAGCAGGTCGACTGGTTCCGACCCATGTTCGTGGACGCGCGCCTGGACCGGCTGCTCGCGGGCCTCGCCGCGCAGGATCGCCTCGACGATCTCGTGCTGATCGTGCTCGGCGACCACGGCGAGAACACCGCCACCCCCAACGTGCGGACGGGGGAGATCCAGATGTTCCACTCCGATCTCCCGACCGAGTACACCGCCGAGGTCCCGGTGCTGACCATCCCCGCGTCGCTGGGGGCCGCGCTTCGGGAACAGGGCCTGGCGGGGGACGGCACGGCGGTGTGGAGCACCCCGAACCTGGCCTGGGGGCTGCTCGCGCAGTTCGACCTCGGTGTCCCCGCCAGTTGGCCGTCACCCGAGCCGGTGGGCAGCGCGAGCAGTTGGGAGTGCCTCGCGGTGCCGGGGGGCGTGCGCATCTCCGGAGACGAATCGGTACGCTGCGACACCTCCGGCTGCGGCGCGTGGTCCTGGCAACTCCCGCTCCAGCGGACCGACGACCCGACCCCGCTCGCGGAGGTGCCCGCGGCGCTCGCGGCGTGGACGGATCCAAGCGGCGCGGCGCCGTGGTTTCAGACGGCGTGCACCGGTCCGGCCAAGGCGCGCTGATCCTTCCCAACCCGGGAACCCCGTGGTACAAACAGAGAACCAAGGGGGTTCCATGTTCTTCTACGCGGTCCACGTGGCGCTGGCGCAGGACGTTCCGAACACGGTGGAGGTGGCGGAGGGCGCGCCGGCCAGCGGCCCCGCCGCCGACCAACTCCCACCGGAGCTCCAAGCGCTCCTCGACCTCCAGGCGAGCCTGACCTACACCACCGGCGACATCACGCTCGGCGGCGGAAAGGCGATGCTCCACCTGCCGCCGACCTTCGGCTACCTCGACCCCGCCGAGACGGACAAGGTGCTCCAGGCGTGGGGCAACCCTCCCAGCCCGAACACCTGGGGCATGCTCGTGCCCGACAGCGCCCCGATCTTCGCCGACGGAACCTGGGCCGTGGTCCTCAGCTACGCCGACGACGGCCACGTCGACGACGCCGACGCCGCGGAGATCGACTACGCCCAGGTGCTGAAGGACATGCAGTCCGACGCGGCAGCCGAGAACGCCGAACGTGCCAAGGCGGGGTTCTCGACGGTGAACGTGGTGGGGTGGGCCGAGGCGCCCCACTACGACGCGGTCGCCCACAAGATCTACTGGGCCAAGGAGCTCGACTTCGGCGACGGCGACCACACGCTGAACTACGCGATCCGCGCGCTCGGACGAGACGGAGTGCTCGAGTTCAACGCGGTGGCGTCGATGTCCCAACTCGCAGAGGTCAAGGCCCCGATGGAGGAGGTCCTGGGGTTCTCCGAGTTCACCGCTGGGAGTCGGTACGAGGACTTCAACGGCGCCACCGACCGGGTGGCCGAATACGGGCTCGCCGCGCTGGTCGCGGGCGGCGTCGCGGCCAAGTCGGGGTTCTTCAAGGGCCTGATCGTGGCGCTGCTCGCGGGCAAGAAGTTCGTGGTGATGGCGCTCGTCGCCCTCGGCGCCTTCTTCAAGAACCTGTACACGAAGCGGTCCGCCCAGGGGGGGGCCCCGCCAGTGGCTTGAGTCGGGCCACGGCGCCACCCTGGCAAACGAAGCCAATCCGTCTGTGCGGGACCGGGCGGCGCACCGGAACCACCCGGACCCGATAGTCCCCGGCATGATCCTCCCTGACAACCCCGACGATCAGCGCCTGAAGGCCCACACCGCCCCCGCCGACTGGGTGGCACCGGCCGGCACGGGCACCTACAACCTCGTGGTGATCGGCGGTGGCCCGGCGGGGCTCGTCGCCGCCTTCGGCGCGGCGGGACTGGGAGGCCGGGTCGCGCTCGTGGAGCGAGGCATGCTAGGCGGAGACTGCCTGATCTCCGGCTGCGTCCCCAGCAAGGCGCTGCTCCGCTCGGCCCACGCCGCCCAGGCGGCCCGCGACGCGGCGGAGCTGGGGGTCCAGACCACGGTGGAGGTCGACTTCCCCGCGGTCATGGCGCGGATGCGGCGGCTCCGCGCCGACATCGGGCCCCACGACTCGGCGGAGCGCCTCCGGGCAGCGGGGATCGACGTCTTCTTCGGCTCCGCCCGGTTCGCCGGCCCCGACACCGTCCAGGTCGGGGACCGCACCCTCCACTTCGCCCGCTGCCTCATCGCCACCGGGGCGCGGGCGGCCATGCCCCCGATCCCCGGTCTGGTCGAAGCCGGCGCGCTCACCAACGAGGAGCTCTTCAACCTCACCGAGCGCCCCGCCCGCCTCGTGGTGCTCGGCGCCGGCGTCATCGGCTGCGAGATGGCCCAGGCCTTCGCCCGGCTGGGCAGCACGGTCACCGTGGTCGACCGCGTCGACCGGGTGCTCCCCCGCGAGGAGCCCGAGGCCAGCGCGCTGGTGGCCGCTCGGCTGGCCCGCGACGGCATCACCCTGGTGTTGTCGGCCGCCGTGGCGCGGATCGAACGGGCCGACGCGGCGCGGGTGGTGGTGCTCTCCGATGGGCGCACGCTGGTCGGCGACGCCCTGCTCGTGGCCACCGGACGGACCCCCAACGTGGACCTCGACCTCGACCGCGCCGGGGTTGCCGTGGGCAAAGCGGGGATCACCGTCGACGACCATCTGCGCACCGCCAACCCGCGCATCTACGCCGCCGGCGACGTCATCGGACAGGCGCAGTTCACCCACGCCGCGGACCACATGGCCCGCATCGTCCTCCGGAACGCGCTGTTCCCCTCCCCCCCCGCCCGCGTGAGCGCGCTGGTGATCCCGCGGGTCACCTACACCCACCCCGAGGTGGCCGCCGTCGGCCTCTCAGCTCAGGACGCCGCGGCCGACCCTACCCTCACCGTCTACACCGTGGGCATCGGAGACACCGATCGCGGCCGCACCGACGGCGAGACCGAGGGCTACGCCCGGGTGGTGGTGGACGGCAAGGGGCGCATCCGGGGGGCCACCGTGGTCGGCGAAGCGGCCGGGGAGCTGCTCGCCCCGCTCACCCTCGCGGTGACCCATCGCGTCACCATGGGCCAGCTCGCCAGCACCATCCACCCCTACCCGACCCGCTCCGAGCTGGTGTTCAAGCTCGCGTCGCTGTGGAACAAGGAGCGGCTCACGCCCATGGCGGCGAAGCTCCTGGGCGGATGGCTCCGCTTCACGCGCTGACCCCGCGGTCGCAGCTTCAGTACGGCGCGGGCAACAGCGCGTAGAGGTCGACCACCGGCATCGTCCGCCCAATCGCCGTGCCCTCCCATTGCAGATCCCACACCACCTCGCCGGCCGGGGTCGCCTCGCGGAGCCGGGGATCGCGCCCGTAGTTGTGCCAGGTGTTGCCGTTGGGCAGCCGCACCGCCTCCCCCATCTGCTCGGCGTAGACGGCGTCGCCGACGCCGAAGCTCCAGATCTCCCGGAGCACCCCGCCTTCGTCGTCGATGGTGTACTCGCGCACCACCGTCTCGGTGCCGTCGTCGGCGTCGTCGCTGGAGAGCAGGAGGGTCCCGGTGTTGGTGACGATCGCGCCGTGCTGCCACCAGAAGCGGTCGGCCTCGTCCGCGAAGCCGTAGCTGCCGGCCGCCGCGCCGAACCACCGCTGCTCGGCGCCCGTGGCGGCGTCGATCTCCACCACCGTCTCGACGGAGTAGAACGAGAAGAGGTACCGGTCCGACGCCGCGTCGTAGTTCAGCGCGTTGGACCCGCACCGCCCCACGCTGCCGACCCGCTCCAGAAACCCCTCGCAGTCCCACAGCGACACCGCGGTTCCGGCGCGGTCCACCACCGTGAGCGACTCCTGCGCGTACAAGCCCGAGACGGCACCGTACGCCACCGTCCCGTCGGGCCGATCCGTGAACGGGTGGTGCAACCCCGGGGTGGCGAAGGTGTGGACCACCGTGCCGTCGAGCAGGGTCTGCTGCACCGTCGAGGCCTGACCGGCGTCGAAGAGCGACCAGAAGCTGTTCTGGTCCAGGTAGAGCGAGCGACCGTCCCCCGCGACCCGGGCGTGCAAGGACGACCGCTCGGGATCCGACTGGTTCGACCAGACCGGGCGACCCAGGCGATCGTAGATCACCCGCCACCACGGGGCGCCGAAGTCCCCGGTGGCAATGGTCAGGAACAGGTACGGGGCGCCTTCCGCGTCCCATCCGCCCGCGTCGGCGACCCCGACCTCGGGGAGGGGCAGCCCGTCGGGGAGCGGCCCGTTCTCGGTCAGGAAGTCGGCGGTGACCGGCGTCCCGTCGGCGTCCACGAGGTGCCAGGTCGTCTCGGAGCCGTAGGGGAGGCCGGCGAGCACGATCGTGTGCGCACCCTCGCTGCTGGGGGCGGCGGGTGAGCGGCGCCAGTCGTCCCCATCGACGGCGTAGGCGACCTGGAGTGGCCCGGCCGTGTCCTGGGTCCACGAGACCACGAGCAGGCTGGGCTGGACGGGGTGTGGCACCGCCTCGGCCGCGGTGATCCGCACGCTTGCCGCCGTCCCCGAGTCCGGGTCGACGGCGGACTCCGTACAACCCCCGATCAGGGGCAGGAGGGCGAGGGGCACGGAGCGGCGCAGGGGGGCTTTCGGTGGGGACGAGAGCCCGGGACCGTGCCCGACCATAGCATCGGCGCGGCCTCACCGCCGGGTCAGCCGCAGCCCTCGCAGGGCACGAGCTGCACGGTCTCGCTGGTCAGGTAGCAGTAGTGACCGCAGGCCTCACTGTCGTAGGGCGCCGTCCACACCGGGGTGAGCGTGCCCGACCAGTACGGCGCGTCGTCCCCCTCCGAGACCGAGACCTCCAGCGTCTCTCCGTAGACGAACACGTCCACGCGGCCGTCGCCGTAGCAGAGCGCATCCGCCGAGGAGGCCCCTTCGGCGTTGCAGGACCCGGAGACCAACGCGCCGCCGTCGGGGGGCTGCACGCGGTACTCGAAGTCCAGCGCCGGAGAGCCGTCCACGCGGAGCACGGTGAGCGAGAGCGTGTCCCGGCAATCCAACATCGGGCAGGGCTCCGTCCCGGTGACGGGGTTGGAGTCGCCGCCGAGCTTCAGGTCACAGGCGAGGAGGAGGATCAGCATGGGGGCAGTGTGCCCGGTGTCGGCGGGGGGCGCATGGGTTTCGGGCGCCCGCCCCGCCATGGACTTCGGACCCACCGTGACTTACCCTGGACGCTCGCCGGAAAGGGTCGTGGAATCACTGTTGATAGGCGGCGTTCTCCTCGCATCCGGCGCCGTGATGTTCCCCCTCGCCTTCGTCGGCATCTGGCTCGCCGTGACGTTCCTGCTCGCGACGACGAGCGGCTGGTCTGCGCTCCGGCGGGAGCACCCCGATCCGGGCCCCGAACCGACCCGGTGGCAGCCCGTCCGGGTGGGGTACCTCGGCGGCGTCCGGTTCCGGGGCTCGGTCATGTCCATCGGCGCGTCGCCGGCCGGTCTGCACCTGAAGACCGGGTTCCTGTTCGCGTCCGCGCACCAGCCCATCCGCGTTCCCTGGGCCCTGGTGCGGGTCGGCGAGGTCGGGACGCTGCTGTGGGAGACGAGTCGGGTGCTCTCCCTCGGCGCCAACGGCGTCTCGTTCAAGCTCTCCGACGCCGAGTGGCAGAAGGTCCAGGCTGATGCGGTGGGCTTGGGGGTCGCGTTGTAGGGCGGCTCTCGCCCTACTTCACCCGATACCCACCCATCTCATTGTTGAAGATCCACGCCACCACTTCGCCGATCTCGAAGTTCGTGCCCATGAAGTTCGAGATCGACGCCGCGGCGCTGCCTTCGTCGCGCAGGTGTGCCCGACCGGCGAGCATCTTCTTGAACCGCGCCTGCCACACGCCCATGTTGGCCACGCGGAGGTCGACCCAGCCCTTCTTGGCCCAGGTGTCCACCTGCCCCGCCGAACCGACGCTCACCGTCGTCTCGTGGCCCACCAGCTCGGGCACGTTGATGCGCGGGCCGCGCAACAACTGCTTGCCGTCGGGCATGAGCACCGGGATGCCGATGGACGGCGCGGTCCGGCCCACGCCGGAGCTGTCCAGGGCCGCGACGCAGCCGGCGGCCATGGCGTCGGTGCCCATGTCGAGCACGGCGTCCATGGTCCCGCACACCCGGCGCAGCAGCTCGGCCTCGAACAAGAGCTTGGAGAGCTCGGGGGGGCCCAGGCGGCCCAGCGCCACCGAGCTGATCCCCGACTCGGCCTCCACCGAGCCCAGGTCGGACAGGGCGACGTTGCGCACCAGGCCGGCCTTGTAGCTGGGGTCCATCACCGCGCCGTCCATGGCCGAGATCACGTCCTGGCCGGTGTTGGCGCCGCGGATCTCGAGCACGACCGTCCGCGCGATCTCCTCGGGGGTGACGTACTCCATCTGCCCGAGCGCCGTGATGGCCGCGAACTCGCCGCGGGTGAACACGCCGTTCTCCCCGGTGTCCACCACCGGCACGCGCAGCCGGCCCGACTTCTCGTAGCCCCCCGCTTCCTCGCGCAGGTTGAGCGCGCCGCCCACCTCCACCGCCCGCGCCACGTAGAGGTCGGAGTTGTCGTGCTTGTCCCGCGCCTCCATGATCTGCACCGCGCGGTAGCCGATCATGGCCGCGGGCTTGACCTCCTTCACGATGGGGGCGTTGGGCGTGCGCGCCAGCAGGAACAAGAGCCCGGTGTGGCCGAAGGCCGCCTCGTTCTTGGCGAGCAGCTTCTTGGACGGCTTGTCCTCGGAGTGGGTGTAGGGGATGTTGAGCCCCATCCCGCCGGTGCCGGTGGTGCCCACCTTCACGTAGACGGCGGTGGTGTACTCGGTCGTGGCCTGGTGCAGGAAGCGCACGTGGCGGATGAGCTGCGGCACCGACTGCGAGAGCAGGAAGGTCTCGAGATCGTTGACGCCCCCCGCGGCGTAGCCCTTGTCGGTGATCCAGCTCCGCACCTTGGCCGCCCCGTCGAAGACGTCCTGGTAGGAGAAGCCGGTCGCGGTGTTGACGCAGTCGACCATGACCTCCGGCCGGTGACGGCGGATCAGGTAGACGAGCTGGTTGTTCTTGTAGGCCTCGTCGTAGTCCTCGTAGACCGCGTCGAGCAGCTTCCGGCGCAGGCCCACGTCGGCGAGGATGGCGGAGCGAGACAGGTTCGACATCTCCCGCGGCACGAAGAGGTTCCCCCAGGCGGGCACGAACGCCACGGTGTCCCCGAACTCGGCTTCGAGCCGGGCGCAGGCGGTGGTCGCCTCGGACTCGAGCAACGACGCCACGACGATGCGCCGGGGCTTCAGGTTCGAGGCGATCTGACGGCAGACCTGCAGGCCGACGAGGCCGGCGCCACCGAGGATGAGGAAGTCGTGGTACACGCGGACGTTCCGGGGAGGGCCGGAAGGCTAAC
>JAYVAS010000742.1:0-10839 GCA_043750895.1 Pseudomonadota bacterium | reverse complement strand
CGGCTTCGACGTGGTCGGCGACATGATCGTCGAGATGAACGCCGACGGGTCGGACGCCATCACCATCTGGTCGACCTGGGACAACGTGGACGACCCGGTGGTCGACGGATGCGACTTCGGGTTCTACGAGGACATGTGCGACTGGACGCACGCCAACAGCCTCAACCTGGACGCGACCACCGGGGAGTACCTCATCTCCCTGCACAACGTGAGCACGGTGGTCGGCGTCGATCCCGGCGACCACTCCGAGGGCGCCGGGCGGACCATGTGGATCGCGGGGGCGGACTCCTCGGCGAGTGCCATCGTCACCCCGCGCGAGGCCGCGTTCGTCCACCAGCACAACTTCAAGCCCGTGGGCGATGACCAGTTCGTCGTGTTCGACAACGGCCCGGGGGACTACTCCGAGGTGTGGCGGTATCAGTTCGACCGGGAAGCCGGCATGTTGGAGGAGCGTTGGAGCTTCGACTACGGCCAGACGCACTGGGCCTACGTGCTCGGGGACGTCCACGTGCTCGCCAACGACGACTACCTGATCAGCTGGGGGAGCGAGGGCGAGCTCACGGAGGTGACGGCGGACGGCGACATCGTCTGGTACGCCTACGCCGAGCTGGGTCAGATCTTCGGGTTCGTCGACACTCAGGTAGACGTGGGTGGACCCGCGATCTGACCGGCGGTGTCGGAGCCCCTGCACCACGCCACATCGTCGGCCTGGGCGTTGACGTAGCGGCGCCGTCGATCTATGCCACCCACACGTGGGTCGGATCCCGCTGCGTGGCGCTCCCTACCACCCGCAACGGCGGAGGGATCGCGGGCGGAGGCTGCAGCGGTACCCCTTCGGCCTCGGGGTCCAGGAACGCCCCCGGAGAGACCTCGCACACCCGCTCGGCGTCGGGGTGGGGGACCGCGGGCAGTGCGAACATCGATCCCAGGCCCTTGAGAGCCGGGTCGACGACGTGCCCGGTCAGCGCCGCCGCCCACGCCCACACCGCCGCCCAATCGGCGGCCACCACGGGCCGGGCCAGGGGGAGGACGACCCGGAAGCGGGGCCGGTCCGCCCGGTGGGACCACGTGCTGTGCACCAGATGGAACCAGCTCTCCCAGGTGGAGGCGGCGTCTTCGAGGGTGGCGCCGGCGTCGTAGTCCAGCACCAGGCAGCCCACCGCGACCACGCCCTCGCTGCCGCGCGGCGCGCCCGGGGTGTACAGCGTGGGCGACCACAGCCGCAGGTCCCGCTTGGCGGCGCGCCGGGCGTCGTCCGCGAGCTTCCCCGCGGCGGCCTCCACCGCGAGCGCCCCATCCGCGCCGACCGCCCGCGCCGCCGCGGCGGCCTTGCCCAGCGCGACGCCGACCGGCCCGTCGGCGCTGCCGGTCGCCAGCACCGCGTCGGTCGCCCGCTGGATCCGGCCCAGCTCGCGCTCCACCGCGGCCATCGTGTCCCGCTTCACCTCGAAGCGCCGGAGCATCTCGACCAGCTCGGCGAGGTCGAGCACCTCCTGGGTCGGCACGGTGTCGAACACGCGGTGGAAGCTGGCGACGGGGAAGCGGAGGTCCTCCACGGCGTGCCTCAGGCCGGGCCGCGGACGCGGTCGTCGCCGACGCGGCGGGTGATCCCGCGGGCATCCAGCCACTCGAGGAGCGGGATCGCGCCCCGCCGCGAGAGCCCGGTGAGGTCCTTGAACGCGGCCGGCTCCATCTTCTCGTGGGTGGCGAAGAACGCGCGCACGGCGGCGACGAGGCGGTCCAGCGACGCCCGTCCGTAGAAGCGGTCCCCCACCGGCTCGACGAGCCCGCGGTCCTTGGCGAGGTGCAGCAGCGCCTCCAGGTCGGGGTCCGCCAGCTCCTCCCGGAGCTTGTCGTAGCCCTCCCACCCCGTCGCTTCGGCGCGCGCCGCCGCGTTCTCGAGCCAGGCCGCCTGCGCCGGGGTCAGCGCCACCACGAACCCGGCGGCGTGCACCCCGCGCGCGTCGGCGACGATCCGGCCCGCCGCCACTTCGCGATCGATGAGCGCGAGGAACTCGCGATCGCCCAGGGCCAACAGTGAGCCGCTCCGGAGGGCCTTGCGGTTCAGGCCGGGCGCGAGGGGGTTGGCCGCGTGGCCGGCGGCGAGCGCCGCGGCGAGCGTGACCCGATGCGCGTCCAGCAGCGCCGGATCGAACCACCGATCGCCCAGCTTCTCCCCCACCAGCGAGCCCGCGCGCCGGAGGAGGTCGACCTCGCTGATCCCCGCGAGGCCGGCGCGGGTCAGCCAGGCGGTGGTGTCGCCGGCGTCGAGGCGGCGCAGGATGGGCACGGACTCGGCGGCCTTCGAGCGCCGCGGGACGGCGGCGTAGGGATCGAGGATCACCCCGCCGCCCACGGTGCGCGCCGGCGACGGCTGACGGAGCACGAAGTGATCACCCGGGAGGCAGGGCAGGGGCTCGGCGAGGCGGAGCTGCACGTACCCGCTCTTGCCCGGCTCGAGCCCGTCGGACTCGAGGCTCACCACCCGCGCCTCCACCTCCCGGGTGCCGAGGAGCACCACCAGATGGGCCTCTCCGTCGTACGGGGGGGCGTCGGGGAGGTGCCGGTAGCGGGCGTCCACGACCCGGGGGGAGGGGACCCGATCGGGGGTGCAGATCCACGCTCCCCGGCCGATCTCGTCCATCTCCACCCCGGCCAGGTTCAGCGCGGTGCGTGCGCCGGGGAGCGCCTCGGGCTGGGCCTTTCCGTGGACCTGTATGCCCCGGAGTCGCACCTTCCGCCCTCCGGGCAGGATCTCGACGTCGCTGCCGTCGGCCACCCGACCTGCCCACGCGGTGCCGGTGACCACGGTGCCGAAGCCCTTCCGGGCGAAGGCGCGATCCACCGGCAGCCGGAACGGGCGGCTGAGGTCGCGGTCGGGCGGCGCCACCGCGTCCAGCGCGGCCCGCAGCGCCTCCAGACCCTGTCCGGTGATCGCCGAAGTGGGGATGGCCGGCGCGTGCTCCAGGAAGGTGCCCTTCACCTGATCCCGGATCTCCTCGGTCGCCAGCTCCAACAGGTCGGGGTCGACGAGGTCGGCCATGGTCAACACGAGGACGCCGGTCCGGACGCCAAGCAGGCCCAGGATGTCGAGGTGCTCGCGCGTCTGGGGCATGACGCCCTCGACGGCGCTCACGCACAACATCACCGCGTCCATGCCGGAGGCCCCGGCAACCATCGTGCGCACCAGCCGTTCGTGGCCGGGGACGTCCACCAGACCGGCCACCCGCCCCGACGGCAACGTCAGCGGCGTGAATCCGAGCGCGATCGTGATCCCGCGCTCCTTCTCCTCGGGCAACCGGTCGAGGTCGACCCCGGTGAGCGCCCGGACGAGGGTGGTCTTGCCGTGGTCGACGTGGCCGGCGGTGCCGACGACCATGGGCGGGAGGGTGGCCATGGGTGAGATTAGCCCGCTGCCGCGGCCCGCTCCTGTTCGGACTGTGTCAGGCGTCGGAACACCTCCTCCAGCGTGGACCGCTCGCGCTGCAGCTCGAGGATGCGGAGCCCGTTGTCCACCGCGACCTGGAACAGCTCGCCGCGCACGTCGCGGTCGGCCAGGATCTCGAAGGCCTGCTCGTCCCCGTCGGCCTGCTGGCGGCTCACCCGCTGCACCCCCACCACCGATCCCAGCTTGTCGGCGAGCCGCGCGGGGTCGAGGCGGACCGTGCCCGGCGCGTAGGTGACCTTCAGGAGGGCCCCGCCCACCTGCTGTGCCTGGAGCTGGGCGGTGGTGGCGTCGGCGACGATCTCGCCGTGGTTGAGGATCAGCACCCGGTCGCAGGTGGCCTGCACCTCCTGGAGGATGTGCGTGGACAGGATCACCGTGCGGGACTCGCCGATCCGGCGGATCAGGTTGCGGATGGCGAGGATCTGGTTGGGATCGAGGCCTGAGGTCGGCTCGTCCAGGATGAGGATGGGGGGCTGGTGGAGCAGCGCCTGGGCGAGCCCGACGCGCTGCTTGTAGCCCTTCGAGAGGGTGCCGATGGCCTGGTAGAGGCGATCGGTGATGTCACACTCCTCGGCCACCCGTTCGATGGCCCGGGTGCGTCCGGCGGCGTCGAGCCCGCGGACCCGGCCGATGAAGGCGAGGTAGTCGTAGACCTGCATCTCGGCGTAGACCGGAGCGGCCTCGGGGAGGTAGCCCAGCTTCCGCCGGACCTCCAACGAGTCCGCCACCACATCCAGGCCGGCCACGATGGCCCGGCCGCTGGTCGGGGTCACGAAGCCGGTCAGGAGCTTCATGCAGGTGGTCTTGCCGGCGCCGTTGGGCCCGAGGAAGCCCACGATCTCGCCCTGTCCCACCGAGAAGCTCACGCCCTTGAGCGCCCGGAAACTCCCGTAGTCCCGGGAGAGCGCGTGGACCTCGATCATCGCAGCCATTGCGGCTTCTTAACGTGCCCACCGGGGACCGCGTGGTATCCTTCGCGCTCTTCGAGGCCCCCATGCTCACTCTCCTGCTCGTCCTCGCCGGTTGCACCCAGTCCTACGGCGTCATCCTGAAGGACACCACCGCGGTGGGTGAGGACAGCCCGGACACCGAGGTCGCCCCCGAGACCACATCGGCCGACTGGGACGGCGCGACCCTGGTCATCAACAGCCCGCTCTCGGGGGACTTCCTGGCCTACGGGGAAGACGCCACCTTCTCGGCGACCGTCTACGACGCCGAAGGCGCCCCTACCGACTTCGACGACATCGCCTGGTCCACCAACCTGTCCGACGCGTGGCTCCTCACCGGCCACGATGTCGTGGACGCCAGCCTGGACGTGGGCACCCACAACCTCACCGCCACCGCCGAGCTCCCCAACGGGGATCGCCTGGCCTCCACGGTCGGGGGCGTGCTCGTGCAGAGCGCCTACGCCGGCATCTACAGCGGTGACATCACGGTGGACGTGACCATCGACGCCTACACGGTCTCGTGCGTCGGCGCCGTCACCCTCACGGTGGACGTCTACGGCGAGGCCGCGGTGGGCGACGCCACCTGCCAGCTCGACCTGTACGGCTACGCGGTGGAGACCACCTACGCGATCGACCTCGCCAACGACGACGGCAGCCTGAGCGGCGTGTCGACGGCGGATCTCTACATCACCACCTACGACTTCACGACCGACGGCGAGATCACCGAGGACGGCGAGCTGTCGGGCAGCTTCCTCGACGACGTCTACGGCTACCTCGGGGTCGAAGGAGTCATCGACGCCAGCCGGGTCACCCGCGACGTCAGCGGCGGCTGAACCCCCCGCTACGGGGCGGTGAGACGTCCGACGCCCAGGGAGAAGCCGAGCTCCGCGACGGCGTACACCGGGGGGCCGTCGGTGCCGGGGAGCACGACCGCCGCGAGCCGCATCGTGGGCCGCAGGCGGCGGAGGAACTCCACCTCGTCGTACGGCGCCGCGAGGTCCCAGCCGGCCCCCACTTCGAACCCGGTGCGGTGGTTGATCCCCGACCACGTGGCGAGCGCCGTCGCCGCGGGGTGCGCCTTGGCGTCAGCGAGGGCGGTCTCGTGGTGGTGGGCGAAGCCGACCAGCAGGTAGGGGCCGGTGCCTGCCGGCCAGCGCAGGTCCCCGTAGATGCCACCGACGATGCGGGGGTCCGCGGAGGCGTACATCTCCCGGCTGCGCACCTCGAGGGCGAGGCACCGGTTCGGGTCCTTGCCGAGCGCGACGCCGATGCCGCCCACGACCCCGCCCGCCCCCGAGGTCTCGGCGTCGGGGCCCACGCCGCCGGCCAGGGCTCCCTGGAGCCAGAGGCGGGGATCGTCGGCGGCGAAAGCAAGGCCGAACCAGAGGAGCATCGCTGGCCTTCGGGCGGGGATTGATTCCCTAACCCGGGCGACCCGACCGAGGCCCCCCCGGGATAGCCGTGTGCCCGTTCATCAGCGGTGTCTCTCGATGCGTTGGCTTCCATACGTTGTAGCAATAGGTGTCTGCGTCCCCTGGCTGACGATCGCGCTGGGCGGCGAGCACCCTGCCGCCACGATGACGGCGGTGCTCTCCGGCGTGTCCATCCTCGGGGCGGCGTTTCTCCTCTCGTGGGCCTGTGAGGTCGCGGAGAAGGACGTGCCCCAGGCCCTCGCCGTGTCGGTGCTCGCCCTGGTGGCGGTGTTGCCCGAGTACGCGGTGGATGCCGCGTTCGCGTGGAAGGCGGCCAGCGACCCGTCCCAGGCCGGCTACGCCGTCGCCAACATGACCGGCGGCAACCGGCTGATGCTCGGGCTCGGTTGGTCCCTGGTCGGCCTGCTCACCTGGGTGCGGTCGCGCCGAACCGTGGTCGAGCTGCCGCGCGACGTAGGCGCCGAGGTGGCGGTTCTGCTCCTCGCCACGGGGTACGCGATGGTCCCGGTGTGGCGGGGTAGCCTCACCGTCGCGGACACCGCGGTCTACCTCACGCTGTACGGGCTCTACCTGCTCGCCGCGGCCCGCGGCGAAGAGCACGAGAGTGAGCAGGTCGGGCCCGCGCTCGCGCTCGCGGTGCAGCCGGCCGCAGTTCGCCGCGCCGGGGTGGTCCTGCTCCTGGTCTTCGCCGCCTCGGTGATCTTCATCGCCGCCGAGCCCTTCGCCGAGGCCCTCGTCGAGTCAGGCAAACACCTCGGTGTCGACGAGTTCGTGCTCGTGCAGTGGGTGGCTCCCCTCGCGTCGGAGTCGCCCGAGATGGTGGTGGCCACCCTGATGGTGTGGCGCGGCGCCAGCTCGACCGGTCTGCGGGCGCTCATCTCGTCCAGCGTGAACCAGTGGACCCTGCTCGTGGGAACGCTCGCGGTGGTGTACTCGGTCGCCAAGGGCGAGGTCTCCGCGCTCCCGCTCGACCACCGTCAGACCGCCGAGATCCTGCTCACCGCGGCCCAGTGCCTGTTCGGTGTGGCCGTCATCGCCGACCTCCGCCTCGAGCTCTGGCAAGTGATCGTGCTGGTGGGTCTGTTCCTGGTGCAGCCCATGCTGCCGGACGCCCACGTGGCCTTCGGCGTGGTGTACCTCGTGCTCTTCGTGGGCATCCTGGCGGCGCACAAGGCGAGTCGAGACGGCGTCGCCACCTCGTTCCGGACCTTCTTCACCCTCCTCCGCGGCGGGTTCCCGCCCTCACCCCGCCCGCACTGAGCGGGGTGAGGACTGCTTGCCGACCCCTCCCTTAGGGACACTCGGCCACGTCGGCGACCACTGGGGACTCGGGGAACAGGACGTAGTCCCCCACCGAGGCCCCGTGGCAGCCGGTGCATCCGGACACCGCCCCCGACGCCAGCTCGGCGCCGTCGGCATCGTACTGGCCCCAGAACCAATCCCCGTTGTCGGGGTCGAAGCCGGTCAGCTTGCGCATCACGGTGAGGTTGCGGGGCGTGACGCCGTCCTCGTCGTAGCCCTGCTTGATGAGGGTGGCGCCGTCGGGGAGGGGATTGGTGCCCGCCGCGAGGGCGTCCGCGGCCACGGCGTTGGTCCAGATGTCGACGAGCGGACCGTGGGTGCCGTCGCAGGACGGCGCCGGTCCCGACCAACCGGTGGGCTGGGCCCAGGTCTCGTACCCTTCGATCTCGACGAGCAGGTCGTCGCTGTTGAAGTCGATCGCGGTCTTGTCGGTGGTCGGGCAGGCGACGAGGAGAAGCAGGCTCAGCATGATTGGTCTCGGTGCGTGCTCAGTGTAGCGCCGAGGTCCCGGGCTGTGCGGCGAATAGCGTGTACCACCGGCGGTGGTGTTGGTTCCACGTACCCGCGGCCGCGAAGTCGGCGAGCCGGGGGTCGGCCAGGAGGCGCTTCTCGGCCGTGTACTGGATGGGCTCGTCGGCGCTCCGGCCCGTCGTGACCACGAACTGCACGTCGTGGCCGAGCAGGTGGTCGATCGACCACGGCCGCCCGGTGAGCACGGGGTCGGTCAGGGAGAACGGGTGCATGTCGATGACGTTGACCTCCGGGCCCGCGTAGTAGGCGGTGACCCCCGCGTCGCGGATCAGGAGCCAGCGCCCGGCGGTGGCGGTGGCGCGGATGTGGTCGCCGAGCGCCTCGCCGCCGTTGCCGGGGAGGACGGTGTGGTGCTGGTCGTAGCGCACCTGCACGGCGCGTTGTGGGCCCTGCAGCCAGAGCATCCAGGCCACCACCGGGATCCACGCCCAGGGGCGGCGATCGAGCACCGGCACCACCGCCACGGCGATCAGGACCATCGGGGCCACGAAGAGGCGCAGGCCCGGCATCCAGTTGTAGACCTGGAGCGCGAGCACGGAGAGGCCGGCCGCCAACGCCACCAGCGCGCGGGAGCGTCCGAACGCCGCCAGCCCGCCCAGCACCAGGAACCCGACCAGGGTGGGCGCGCCGCTCTGAAGGTAGTCCTCGTTCATCCGCCACATCCCGACCGCATCCTCGCGCGCCTGGGCGGCCCAGGTGTTGGGTCCGAGGGTTCCGAACCACTGCCAGCGCCCGAGGAAGTACCAACCCACCACGCCGGCCCACGCCGCGATTGTGCGCCAGGAGCGGGTGCTGGCGGCGAGGAGGCCCCCCACCAGGACCCCCTCGGGGCGTACCAGGTAGAGCAATCCGCACCACCCGCCGGCGTCCACCCCGCGCGTCCGCACCCGGGCGATGGCCAGGAGCAGGAGGGCGGTGAACAACGCGGTCTCGAGCCCATTGGTGCTGGACACCCCAAAGGCGGGGAGCGCCGCGACGAGCAGCCCGCCGAGCCAGGCCGAGCGGGGCGACCCGCCGCCGGTACGGGCGAGCCACCAGCTCAGGACGACGGTGAGGGCGCCGAAGGCGAGGCCCAGCCCGGTGGCCCAGGTGGCGAGGTGGACGGGGAGCACCGTCCCGGGGGCGAGGAGCACGACCCACAGGAAGTTGGTGAAGCCCTCGACCGGGTCGCCGACGCAGTTGTAGCTGAGGCCGCACCCCGCGGCCCACAGCCGCGCGTACCGGGCCGACACGTACGCGTCGTCCACCATCCCGATCCGCGTCGGCCACGCGGACACGAGGTAGACGAGGACGAGCGTTAGGACCCCGATCGCGTCGCGGCTTCGCGTCCGCTGGTCTACCATGTCAGTCGTGTCGCGCACCCGTGCCCTCTACCCGCTGTTGATGTCGGCCGTCCTCCCCGCTTGTGGGGGGCTGGCCGAGGTCGTGCCCTCCGACAGCGTGCCCCTCCCGGTGGAGATCGAGGTCGACACCGAGACGGACACCGACCTGCCCACCACCTCGGACCCGGTGTGCGAGGCGGTGGTATTGGGGGTTTCACCGGCGGACGGCACCGCGGCGGTGACCGTCGAGAGCGAGATCGTCGCCACCTTCAGCTTACCGGCCGTCGCCCCGACGATCGTGCTCGACCCCGCGGTGTCCGGTGTGTTGACCATCGCCGACGACGGCCTGTCGGCCACCTACACCCCGGACGCGCCGCTCGCGCGCGCGTCGACCTACACCGCCCGCGCGGCCGTCTGTGACAGCAGCACCCAATCCCGCTTCGTGACCGTGGGCGCGCCGGTCACCGTCGACCTCGCCCTCCGGACCTGGGACGTGGACCTCGGCGATCGGTCCGATCTGGCGTGGGTGGCGCCGGCGTCCGGGCCATCCATCTTCGGGCTGCTCGACACCCCCCACCTGCTCGTGATGGCCGAGAGCGTGGAGGGCGACACCATCCACTTCATCCTCGCCGTGGGCACCGATGACCGTGGCGCGGCGGCGCAGTATCCCTGCACCATCGCGGTCGCGGCGCCGCCGGGCGACTTCTCCGGGGATCCCGGGTTCGTGGCCGGCCCGGTCTACGCGATCGTGGTTCTGGGGGGCGCCGCGCTCCCGCTCTGGGACCTCGTCCTGTCGGGAGAGGTCGCCAGCGACGGAACGGCCCTGCTCAACCTCGTGGTCACCGGGCTCTTGGACGTGGCGCCGCTCGCCGAGGTGCTCGGCGAAGACGCCTGCGCGCTGGCCGCCCGCTTCGGGGACTCCTGCGTGCCGTGCCCCACGGGGGTCACCAGCTGCCTCGCCGTCGAGGCCCACGACGCCCGCGCGGCCTACCTCCCCGGTTTCACCATCGACCCCTACCTGACGCCCGACGACAGCTGCGACTAGGCGGAGCGCGGCGTCGCGGGGGCTGACGCGCCGTCGCCCCGTCCCGGGTCACTCCTCGTCGTCGGGGAGGCCGAGGACATAGACCCGGCCGGCTTCGGTCCCGTCCCGATCGTTGCCGGGTGCCCCGACCACGAGCTCCTCTCCTCCGCCTCGGTGGAGGTCGGCGCCGGTGGACATGGCGGCGCCGAGGTGGTCGTTGGCGGCTTCGCCGGACAGGTCCGCGAACGGAAGCTCCCCCGAGAAGATCCGGATGGCCCCGGCGTCCGGGCCGGGCGTGGCGGCGTTGGGGCAGCCCAGGACGAGCTCGTCGCGGCCATCGGCGTCCAGGTCGGCGTCGGCGGTGACGGTGGTGCCGCATCCATCGTTGACGGGGAGGATCCAGTTTGCGGCCGACCAGGGCACCGCCCCTTTCAGCGAGCCCGCGCCGTACCAGACGTGGATGGCCCGGCTGGGGTCGGCGATGGCGAGATCCGGCGCCCCGTCGCCGTCGAGATCTCCCGGGCGGGCGAGGTCGGCCGCCCCGAGCAGCACGACGTCGTCGTCGGCGAAGACGGTGGCGCGGGCCGCGTCGGCGGCGCGATGGCCAGCCCAGGACGCGTTCGCGTTCCCCGGGAAGAGGTACACCACGCCCGATCCCTTCTGGTCCTCGCCGCGGAGGCGCGCGTCGGGGGCTCCGGCCACGATGTCGACGTACCCGTCGTCGTCGAGGTCCGCGTGGCTCAGCGAGGTACCCAGGTGGTCCCGGGTCACGTCGCCGTGGATCTGGTCCGTCGCGAACTCCAGGTAGTACCAGTAGTAGGGCTCGACCTCG
>JAYVAS010000741.1:0-4052 GCA_043750895.1 Pseudomonadota bacterium | reverse complement strand
CGGCGTCCTCGATCAGCAGCTCCCCGGTGATGGGCGAGGCATAGAGCAGGTCGAGGTGGGAGAGGTTCACCACGGCCGTCTCGACGACCGTTGCGCCGCGAGCCGTGAGCTGGTCGGTGGCCGTCGCCGAGCGGACGAACACCAGCCCGTCCGAGGGCCCGGTGACCTCCCCGAGCACCAACGCCCCGCTGGCGAGCCCTTGGATCTCGGCTTCGGTGACCCCTACGGAGAGCAAGGAGTCGCCGATCAGATCCGCGATCAGATCCGACCACGCCGAGGTGGACCGCTCGTAAAGATCGGCCCAGGCCTCCCCGAACCAGGAGGCGACCTCGCTCTCCGCGGCGTTCGGCATCAGCGGGTTCTCGCCGGCCAGGACGTAGAGCCGCACCGCGGGATCCACCCCGGTGGACGCGAGGGAGGCGATGAGGTCGCCGCCCGCCTCGACCGCGACGTCGATGCCTTCGGAGTGAGAAGAGAAGCCCAGGCCCCCCTCGTAGGTGGTGTACCAGTCCGGCTGCAGGGCGTAGGCGCCCAGGGCGGGGAGGCTCCCGGGGAGCGGGTAATCCTGGCGGGCGTACATCTGCCGGTGGCCGGGGAAGTAGTCGGCCCCGTCCGCGAGGAGATCCTGGTCGCTCAGGTCGTCGGTGAGCCAATAGTAGGCGGTGGTGTAGGGGTAGTAGGTGTCCCACGAGGTGGGCGAGTACGCGGCGTCCGGGTCCACCGCCACGTAGTTGCCGGCGGGCCACCGGTAGGCGGTGTCGATGCCGCCGAGCGGGGTGGCGATCAGCACCAGCTTGCGCACGTCGCCGCGGTAGCGGGTGCCGTCGGCGACGTAGTCGGCGTCGGGCCAGGCGGTGTCGGCCAGGTTCGACGTGTAGATGGTGGCGGCGATGCCCCCCTTGCTGTGGGCAACCAGGTCGACCTGGGTGGCGCCGGTCCGCGCCTTCACCACCGCGATCGCGTCAGCGAGCATCTCGGCGTGCTGGAAGACGTCGCCGTGCGGTGTCCCGAACGTCAGCGCGAACACCGGGCGACCCGCGATGTCCATGTGCGCCGCCATGGTGATGAAGCCCCGGGACGCGTTGTCCCCCGCGCCGGGAACGAAGAGGATCGGCGTGCCGGTGGCGAGGCCGATCAGCGGCGCGACGTGCACCAGGAAGGTGCCGGAGTCGGGTTGGGCATCGCCGAAGCAGGTCGCGATGTGGGGGGTGTAGAACCCGTCCACCCACTCGGTCATCGGGTTGTAGGAAACCGGCCCGAAGATCGACGGCTCCGGGTCCGAATAACGGGCGATCTCCGCCCATAGACGGATGCTCAGGTCGTCGGTGAGGGTCTCGTCGCCGTTGAAGGTGGCGGCGGGCGTGGTCGGGTCGAAGCCCGCCGAGGCGAGCGCGAGGGAAATGAACAGCATCATCGGAGGAACCTCTCGACCGCGGTGTTGAACGCCTCGGGATCGTCGTGGTGGACGGTGTGGCCGGCGCCCGGCACGAGCACCAGCTTCGCGCCCGGGATCCGCTCCGTACCGGCGTCGGCGACCGCGCGGGTACGTCCACCGGTGAACACCGGGTTGGGGATCATCTTGTCGTCGGTGCCGAACACCACCAGCGTGGGGACGGAGAGGCTCGGGAGCCGCGCCCACACGGGAAAGTCGAGCATCCCGGCGATCGAGCGGGACACCGCCACCGAGGTCCCGGCGAACGCCTCGGATCGCCCGAGCCGGACCCGCTCCTCGATGAGGCGTTCGACCCCCGCGTCGGTCCGGTTGAACACCAGGGTGACGAAGTTGGCGCGCACCTCCTCCTCGGAGGAGCCCAGGGCGCGGCGTTCGGTCCAATAGTCCTTCATGAACCGGCTCGCGCCGCTCTCGAAGCGCTCGAAGCCCGACGGCGCCGAGAGCACCAGGGACGACACCCGATCGGGGTGGTCGAGGGCCAGGGTCATGGCGATCTGGCCGCCCATGGAGTGGCCCACGATCGTGGCGCGGGGCACCCCGACCGCGGTCATCCAGTCGGAGACCACGTCCGCGTACCAGGGCGGAGTGTAGGGCGCGTCCGGTCGGCCGGAGGCCCCGAAGCCGGGGAGGTCCAGGGCCAGCACCCGATGCCCAGCCGCGAACGCGGGGATCTGGTGCTCCCAGAACCCGAGGTAGGACGAGAGGCCGTGGATGAACACCACGGGCGGGCCGTCGCCCCCGGAGTCCACGTAGGCGACGTCGATGCCGTCCACCGCCACGTGTCGCACCGGCAGCGGCGCCCAGAGCTCGGCGGGGGCCATCGGAGGGAGCGCGCCGTAGCGGGGCGCGCAGGCGCCGAGGGCCAGGAGAGCGTACGGGAGCATCAGAACACCACCTGGTCGAAGGCCACGTAGGTCATCCACGGAGCGGGCTCGAGGGACGAGCCGAGGAGGACCGCCCCGTGCAGCCCGAGCGTGGCGAGCGGAAAGGGACGGCCGAGCAGCCGCGCGTTGATCTCGGTCCCCACCGGATCGCCCGCCGCGGTGCGGGCATGGCCGCCCCCTAGCTGGGCGGTGAGCCGGTTGGGGACCAGATCCCAGCCCGCCGAGGCCGTCACCCCGAGCTGCCCGAGGCCCGCGTTCGACGAATCGTAGATCAAAGCGACCTGGCGATTGACGGAGAGCAGGTCCGGGTAGAGGAGCAGGCAGCCATGGGTGCTGTGCACCGCCCCGGCGATGCCGTAGCTGTTCCCGGTGACGACCCCTCCGTAGCCCGTGGCGGAGCTGTCGCCGCTCGACGCGAGCAGCTCGACCCGGGCCACGCTCCCCTGGCCCGGCGCGTAGCGCCAGCGACCTTCGAGGTCGGCGAGCCAGCCGCCCACGTTGCTGTCGGGGAGGTCCTTGACGTAGAGGCGGCCCAGGTTCGCCACGACGAGCGCGGTGCCGCCGAGGTCGCCCCGATCGAGCGCGTGGTTGTAGCCGGCGTCCACCGCCACCCACCCCAGCGCCGCCGAGACCTCGGGCGCCGCCCCGGTCTGATCCAGCCGGAGGTCCAACCGGGGCCCTCCCTGCATCTCGGAGAGCACGCTGGTGGGGCCGCTGCCGAGCACGCCGGCGCTGCCCCCGGCGCGGTCCCGGAGGTACCACCCGTGGACCCCCACCGTCGTAGCGTAGGCGGGGTGCCACCGGGTGTCGGCCATCCACAGGGTGATGTCGTCCGGGGCGGCGAACGCCGATTCGTACAGCGTGTAGCCGCCGACGCGGTAGTCGAGCTGCCCCCAACCCTTCCCGTAGATCGAAACCCCGGTCGCGTCGCTCCCCCAGAACATCAACCGCCCCCCCGAACGGGTGAGGTCGTCGAGCTTCGACTTCTCGGGATCGGCGGCGCCGTCGCCGACGAACTGCAGGCCGACCACCGCGGAGGTGTCCTTCCAGAGCTGGAAGCGGGCGTTGAGGCGCCGGGTCTGGAGGTTCACCTGGTCGGCCCCGAAGGCGCCGCCGGTGTTGCCGCCCACGGAGTACGACTGGTCACCCCAGCCAAAGTCCACTTCGAAGCCGGTGGAGAGGCTCATCCGGCCGCTCAGCGCCGGGGGGGTCCAGGTGAGGAAGCCGACCGCGCGCTGCTCGGTGTAGAGCGCCGGGTCTCCGGACGCGGTGGTTGTGGTGTTGGTGCCGCCGAGCGCTCCCACCACCTGCCCGTTGAGGAGCGGGTTGGTGGTACCGATGTCCGTCGCCGACGCCTTCACGGTGAACGTGCCGAGAAACCGGAACCCCGTCTCGGGCACCGCCTCCGGGGGCGCCACCTCGGCCGCACGGGACAGGGCCCAGGCCTCGGAGGCGTCGTCCGCCAGCGCCGCGCCGACGAGGAGGATCACTACTCGACCCGGAGGAAGGTCTGGACGTTGATGCCGGACTCGATGCCGTTCCCGGAGGTGGTCCCGAAGCCGGTCTCGGGGGTCGGGGGGGCGTAGCCGTAATCGGGGACCGTCTGGACCACCTCGTAGGTCAGCGTGGTACCGACGATCTGGTAGATGCCCACGGCGGTGGCGCTGTACGGCGTGGCCTGGGTGAGGACGATCCCGGCGGGGTCGGTGCTCTCG
>JAYVAS010000740.1:0-4289 GCA_043750895.1 Pseudomonadota bacterium | reverse complement strand
CCGGAGGTCGGACCCGCCGCATCGCCGCCCGGCCGCGCAGGCTGGAGTCCGGAGGCTGGAGTCCGGAGGTCGGACCCGCCGCATCGCCGCCCGGCCGCGCAGGCTGGAGTCCGGAGGCTGGAGTCCGGAGGTCGGACCCGCCGCATCGCCGCCCCGCCTCCTCCGGCCTCCGGTCTCCGGTCTCCGGTCTCCGGTCTCCAGTCTCCAGTCTCCAACCTCGCGCGTGCGGCGCGAGCACTTCGACGAGAAGTAAGTCAGGGGAGGAAATTCCGTGGGTCACCCAGGATCTCCACGAGATCCCGCATGACCCGGCCCGCCTCGTCCCCGGGGAGCAGGGCGTGGTCGATGGCCACGCCGATCGACAACGCCACCGTCCCGTTCGCGTCCCGGTTGAGCGCCGAGAGGGTGATGGTCAGGCCGGTGGGGCCGAGCCCGGCGACCCGCGCGCGGCGCCCATGACCACGGTGGTTGAGCAGGGAGGTCACGCTCACCCCGCCGCCCCGCTTCCGCACGTACAGCCAGGGGAGCCTCCAGGCCCCCCAGTGCAGGGTGCGCAGCACCAGGCGCCGCCACCAGGTGTTGTGGTTGCCGATGAAGAAGCGTCCGATGGGGAGGGCCTCCAGCTCGGTGTGACGGAAGGTGTGGATCCGGCTGGCGAGGGCGTCGAGCGGCGTGCGGTCGGCGTCCTCGATGACCGTGGCCGCGAGGTGGCCGGAGGGGATCAGCTTGACCGGGAGGTTGACCGCCACGTAGGGGAAGTCCACCACCCGGACCCCGATCGGGGTGTGGAAGCGCATCCGGTTCACGTCGGGGTGGCGGCGAACCAGCAGCGCGGCGGCCCGGACCCCGACCGCCGTGTAGGAGAGCTTCACCCCGGCCTCCGCCGCGGCCCGGTCCAGCGCGGTGACATCGGCGTCGAAGCACAGGGTCACGTGCGTGTGCTCCCGCACGATCGCCTCCATCTGCAAGGCGAGGAACCACTCTTCGAGGTCGGGGCGGCGAATCATCCGGGCGTCCAGGGGCTTAGCGGCTGGCTGTCGAGGAAGCGCACGAGCCGCGCCACCGCGGCGTCGGCGGGGAGCAGGCGCCCGAGCTGGAAGCGCATGTTGGGGAAGGCCCGGATGTCGTCGTCGCGCAGCACGGTGAGCAGGGCCGCCGTGGCCCCGAGCCGCAGCCAGGCCCGGACCCAGCCCAGCGCCCCTTCCCCGCGCGGCGCGAGGAGGAAGATCTCCACGCGCGACACGCCGGACGCGAGCGGTACACATCCCCAGAGGATGTAGAGCGGCGGGACCATCCCGCCCGTCCCGAACCACCGGAGCCCACCCCCGTAGGCGAGCGTGACCACGCTCCCCCCCGCAAAGCGAGCCCGGTAGGACAGTCGCCCGCCGAGCAGCCACCGACCCAGCCGGGCGCGCCAGCCGCCGGGCGGGATCTCCCCCTGAAGGGTCCAGTCGGAGACCGCGGCCCCGGCGTCGTCGACCTGGACCTCGAACGCGACGTCGAGGCCGTGGACGCTGCCGAAGTGCTGGAGGTCGATGCCCCCCACCATCATCACGTGGTGGTGGGCATAGAGCACCGGCGAGCCCAGGTGCCAGGCCACCATCGTCCCCTCGGTGCCGGGGGGATCCGCGAGGGCGTGCGTCGGGGTGTCGCCGGCGTAGACCCAGATCCAACCGTACTTCTCGACCACCGGCCACGCCCGCGTGCGCACCGCCGGGCACGCACCGTCTCGCGTCCCCGCGAGGGTCCCGTCGGCCCCCCAGCGCCACTGGTGGAAGTAGCACTCGAGCGTCCCGTCCCGTACCCGCCCGTTTCCCAGATCCGCGCCCATATGGGGGCAGTAGGCGTCCACGCAGCCCAGCGTGCCCTCCGCTGATCGCCACACCGCGACCCGTTGGGGGCCGAGCACCACCGAGCGGACGCCCTCTCGCGCCACCGTCGACGCCGGACACGCCGGGTACCAGCCTTCGCTCAGCCGATCAGCGCGGTTGAACAACCGCATCTCGGCGATCGGCTGGGTGGCGGGGTTCTCCCGACGGCTGTGGTCATCCTTCACGTCCACGGCTCGAACCCCTGGTTGTCGGTGCGTAGCAGGCGGGGCTTGGTGGCACCCCACACCGGGCCCTGGGCCAGCTCCCGCGCCGCGGCATCGGGGACGACCACCACCCGCACCTCCGCGAGCTGCCCCAGCGCCCGCGCGCGCCGGTAGTGAAAGCCGGTCTGGAGTTCCTGATCCAGCGCGGCGGCGAGGCCGTCCAGGCCCGGTACCGCCCGGTCCAGCACCAGAACGTAATGGTCGACCGCCGGCACCAGCGCCACGAAGCGCGCCCCGGGCAGGCCCACTGCCGCGATCGCCGCCTCTACGGCGCCCTCCCCCAGCTTCTCGCCGACGAGGTCCGACACCGACGGGCGTCCCAGCAGCTCCAAGAGCGGCGTCTCGGCGATGCGGCCCGTCACCCGCACCCGATCCCCGAGGCGATAGCGCAACAGGCCCGCCGGTTGGGAGACGAGCACCTCGTACTCCTGCCCGACGTCGGCGTCCGCGAGACCCACGACCCGATCCCCCACCGCGAGCTCGACGCCGGTGGTGGTCAGGAGCGGCACCGGACCGACGCCCAGGATGGGCACCGTGACCGGCGCCTCGGTGGCCAACAGGCCCTTCCCCTGGACCAACACCCCCGGAAACTCCGCCGCGAGCTGGGCCGCCCCGCGCGCCGACGCGCCCGAGGCCCAACAGGAGACCAGCTTCAGCTCAGGCCAGAGCCGGGTCCAGTCCCCCACCAGCGCGGCGCGCGGCAGCTCGTCGCGGTGGGCCACCATCCAGTCCAACAGGACCCGGAGGAAACTGGGGCTCCACACCGAGATCACCTCCAGACGCCGCTCGGCGGCGAGCGCGTGCGCGAGGGTACGCCAGAAGGTGGTGGCGTCCGGCGCCGCGGCGAGGCCGGGTACGGTGAGCCAGAACGGACGGAGCGCCGCGCCGACCCACCCGGTGAGGAAGTCGCGGTCGTCGGTCGTGCCGGCTTCGTGCGCCTCGGCACCACCGAACCGGGGCGAGACCGAGAAGTACAGCCGCCCCGTGGAGAAGCGCGGTCCCGACGCGAGCAGGTCCTCGGCCCAGATGGAGAATAGGGTCGAGAACGCGCCGAGCAGGCGGGAGGTGTAGGGGATGTCCTTCGCGACCCCCGTGGACCCCGAGGTGCGCTCGTAGAAGCGCACCGGATCGGCGACCAGCACCGCGCCGCCTTCGGCGCGCTGTCGGGCCACCCACGGCGCCATCGTGGCCCAGTCCGTCACCGGGACCTGGTCCCAGGTCCGGAAGTCGCGGCCGTACAGGGTCGCCTGCGCGCCGGCCAGGAGCTGGGCCTGCACCCGCGCCTGCGCGGCCCGCGGATCGGCCAGCGCGGCACGAAATCGCCGCGCGCCCGGGCGGAGCAGCCAGGAGAGCAGGACGGCGGCCCACCTCACGCGGTGAATCGACGGTTGGGGTACACCTCGGTGCGCAGCGGGAGGTACGCCCCCGGCTCGACCTCCGCACCCGGACCGAAGCCACAGCCGCCGGAGAGGAACGCGTTGGCCCCGATCCGGATGGGCTTCACGTAGAGGACGAGGTTGTCCTTGGCGGGCTTGATGGCGTGGCCGTAGAAGCCGCACTTGTGGCCGACCACCACGCCGTCGCCGATGTCGAGCAGCGCCCGATCGGTGATCTCCACCAGCGGGGTCCAGTAGACCCCCCGCCCCACCCGGGCCCCCCACAGCCGCAGCCAGGGACTGTAGAGATGGGTCAGGCGTAACAAGGCTTCGAGGCTGGGAAGGGCGATGAACAACAGTTGGATCTGGTGCCCTCCCCACCAGGGGTGATACCCACCGCCCACCAGTCGGGAGAGCCCCGGCGTCAACGGAAACAGGCGCCCGTGCACCCGGTAGCACAGCGGCGGAACCAGGTAGATCACCAACGGCACCACCCAGGGGGCAAGCCAGAGGGCCACCGCGACCAGGCCCACCAGGAACGCCGGAAAGAGCGTCATCAACCGTCCGAGCCCGCTCATCGCCAGGGCCACAGCAGCAGCCGGGTCAGGGGGCCCCGCATCGGGACACCGAGCGCGGCCGGCGGCGCGGCCGCGTCCAGCCAGGTGCCGTGGAGCCGATCCCACCACGTCCAGTTCGCGCCGAAGTTCACGTCGTGGCGGTCGGCGCTGTGGTGCCAGGCGTGGTGCACCGGCGCGATCAGCCCGGGGACGCGCAGCCGGGACGGGGAGTGGCGCCAGAGGTCGAGCGCCGCGGTGAGC
>JAYVAS010000739.1:0-6533 GCA_043750895.1 Pseudomonadota bacterium | reverse complement strand
GACTCCGCCGACCTCACCCGCAAGCCCGAGATCGTCGCCGAGGTCAAGAAGGCGGTGGACGCCGTCAACTCCAAGCAGCCCGGCTACTCGAGCATCAAGAAGTTCGCGATCCTCGACAAGGACCTCACCCTGGAGGACGGCTTCTTGACCCCGAAGATGTCGATCAAGCGTAAGGTCGTCGAGAAGCACTACAAGTCGATCCTCGACGGCTTCTACGCCGGGGCCGGCGACTCCGGACTGTGAACGCGCGCTGGAGGTAAGGACCACCATGTCGTCCCGCATCCCGGGCTTCTACAAGCTCACTCCCGACGAGCGCCTTGCGGCGGTGTTGAAGGTCACGGGGCTCGACCTCAGCCGCGCGGACGATTGGCGAAGCGGCGGCCTGTCGTTGGGCACCGCCGACGCGATGATCGAGAACGTCATCGGGACCCTGGGCTTGCCCTGTGGGGTCGCGGTGAACCTGCTGCTCAACGGCCGGGACCGGCTCGTGCCGATGGTCGTGGAGGAGCCGAGCGTCGTCGCGGCGGTCTCCAACATGGCGCGGCTCACCCGGGACGCCGGCGGGATCCACGCCGACGCTGACGACAGCGTGATGATCGGCCAGGTGCAGATCGTCGACCTTAAGGACCCCGTCGCGGCGGCGGCCCGGATTCGGGAGGATCTGGCGCGACTGGGGGCGATCGCCCGTGCTGTGCACCCGCAGCTCGTCGAGCTGGGCGGGGGGCTGCGCGGGATGGACGTTCGCGAGTTGGTCTACGAGGAGCCGGGGTACCCGCGCGAGTCGATGGTGGTGCTCCACTTCTACCTGGATTGCGCGGACGCGATGGGCGCCAACATGGTCAACACCATCGCCGAGCGGCTCGCGCCCGAGCTGGTGGCCATCACCGGTGGCAAGGCCGGCCTCCGCATCCTGTCCAACCTGGCCGATCGTCGCATCGCCCGCGCGAACGTGCGCATCCCGTCGCGGGCCCTGGGGGACTCCGACGTCGACGGCCGCGAGGTGGCAGAGGGGATCGCCAGCGCCTATCGGTTCGCGTGGGCCGACCCCTACCGCGCCGCCACCCACAACAAGGGCATCATGAACGGCGTCGACGCCGTGGCCATCGCGACCGGGAACGACTGGCGCGCCATCGAGGCCGGAGCCCATGCGTGGGCGGCCCGCGACGGCCAGTACCGGCCGCTCTCGCGGTGGCGGGTGGACGCCGAGGGGAACCTCTTGGGCGCGGTGGCGATGCCGATGCAGATCGGCACCGTCGGGGGCGCCATCAAGGTCCATCCCACGGTGAAGGCCAACCTCGCGATCGCGGGGGTGGACGGCGCGCGCGACCTGGCCATGCTGATGGTGGCGGTCGGCCTGGTGCAGAACCTCGGGGCGCTGCGCGCGCTCGCCACCGTGGGCATCCAGCTCGGACACATGCGGATGCACGCCCGGGGCATCGCCATGGCGGCCGGTGCGAAGCCCCACGAGCTCAACCAGCTGGTCGAAGCGCTGGTCTCGACCCACGACTTCCGGGTCGAGCGCGCGACCGAGATCCTCGCCGGGCTCCGCCGGCGGTGACTGCACCCGTGGTCGGGGTCGGACACGGGCTCGGCAAGCTGATCCTGCTGGGGGAGCACGCCGTGGTGGCGGGCTACCCGGCGATCGCAGCCGCCGTGGACCGGGGCACCACCGTCACCCTGACCCACCGGCCGGGGCCCTCCGGCGTGGACGCCTCGGCCCTCCACGACCCGCGCTTGTGGCCCGCCCTCGCCACCCTGGTCCCTCCCGAGGGCGTCGGGGTGCACATCACCTCGGACCTCCCGGTGGGGTGCGGCATGGGCTCGTCCGCCGCGCTCGCGGTGGCGCTGGTCCGGGCGCTCGCCGCGCGGGAGGGGCGGGTGGCCGACTTCGAGACCTGCTTCGCGCAGGCGTTTCCCGTCGAGCGGGTGTTCCACGGAAACCCCTCCGGGGTCGACCACGCGGTCAGCGCGCTCGGCGGTGTGGTGCGGTACCGACGTGAGGGGCCCGAGGTGGTGCCGATGCCCGGCCTCGCGCCCGTCCGCCTGGTGGTGGCCAACACCGGGACCCCCGGCAACACCGCCGAGATGGTGGAACGGGTACGCCGGCGCGGCGCGGCCGCCGAGTTCGCCGCCATCGCCGAGCTCGTGGCCGAAGCCGAACGGCGCTGGCCGGACCTGGGCCGCCTGCTCGACGAGAACCACCGGTTGCTTCAGACGATCGGCGTGTCCACCCCGCGTCTCGACGATGCCTGCGCGGCGATGCGCGCGGCGGGGGCCCAGGGTGCCAAGCTCGCCGGAGCCGGGGGAGGGGGCGTCTGCTTCGCCCTCGTCGACGCCACGGCCGAAGCGGCCGTGGTCGCGGCGGCCGAGCGGCTGGGAAACACCGCGTGGGCGATGCGGGTCGGGTGAGCCCGCCCGCGGCCGCCGTCTACCAGGTCGGGTTCCAGATGATCGACCGGTAGCCGGTGGTCAACCCGGTCACGAACACCTCCACGTCCTCCAGGGTCACGAACGTCTGATCCGTCCCGGCTTCGTTGTAGGTCCCACCCTTTGTACTCGGGGTGAGGTCCGTGGGGAGGCTCCCGAAGCTGACGGTGCCCTCGACCCGGGCAACACCGGTGTCGGTGACGTAGAGGACGTCGTCGGCGGTGAGCAGCACGCCGCGCGGGAAGGACCACACCACGGCGTCGGTCGGGACCAGATCCATCACGTAGGCCGGGCCGGTGAAGGGGTCGGGCGCCACGGCGATACCGATGGTGCCGGTGTCCCCGCGATACCCCAGGGGCTGGGCGTAGGTGAGGATCCACTCGCCGTCCCGCACGTGCAGCGTCGGGTTGTGGGGCGCGTACACCGTGCCCGTCTCGGGGTAGCGCCAGACCTTGGTGACGTTCTGGCGGTCGGTGATGTCCCACAGGACGATCGACCCGTTGGTGTCCCCCGGCTCCTCGAAGTCGTCGGTCCGGTACGAGGTGAGGAGCAGCGCGCGGCCGTCCCACTCGAACACCTGGAGGCCGTTGGGGAGCTGCGCGGTGGGCTCCCCATTGTTCGAAGGATCGAGGAAGGCGATCGGGGCGGAGAAATCGCCCGAGCCGTCATCCGGCAGCCAGGCGACCGTGTTCGCGAACGCGTCGGCGACGATCAGGTAGGGGCCGGTGGGGTCGCGGACGGTCTCGTGGGGGTACTGCATGCCGTCGGTGTCCCAGATGAGCTCCGGGCCGCTGGTTCCTGGATCAAGGCGGAACAACCCGCCGTTGTAGCCCTCACCGGCGTCGACCCAGTTCACCCACAGGCCGTCGCCGTCCTCGGTGACGCCTTCCACGAGGCAGTAGCGGTTGTTCACGCAGCGCGGGACGTAGTCCGCGAGGCTGATCTCGGGCTCTTCGTCTCCGTTCACGGCGAACCGCCCGGCGCGGTCGGACAAGGACACCAGGAGGACGCGGTCGCCGTCGAAGGTCGGATCCTCCGGCGGCACGTTGGGGTCGGCGTCGGTGTCGGCGTCGGTGTCGGTGTCGGTGTCGGTGTCGGTGTCCGCGTCGCTGTCGGCATCGGTGTCCGCGTCGGCATCGGTATCGGTATCGGAGTCGGTCACGGCCGGGTCGTCGGTGTCGACCGGCTTGGCGTCATCCCGACATCCCGCGAGCGCAAGGGGGAGGAACAGTAGACCGAGTCGGCGCACGTGGAGCTCCGGGGGGGGGAGTAGGGTACGGCACCGTCCGGTGGCCAGTTGTGCGGCCGGTGTCAACCCTGCGCTCCGCCTGCACGGGTTCTGGCCGGTCGTCGCGGTGGTGCGGGTTAAGGCGACGCGTGCCCAGCGCGACTGCCCGAGCCCACCCCAACATCGCGCTCGCCAAGTACTGGGGCAAGCGTGATCGTGCCCTCAACCTGCCGGCCACGCCGAGCTTCTCCCTGACGCTCGCGCCGTACCTCACGCGGACCACGGTCACGTGGGGGGCGGCCCGGGATCGTCTGGTCCTCAACGGGCAGGAGACGGCGGGAGACGAGGCGCGAAAGGTGTTCCTGGCGCTGGGTCGTCTCGATCCCGACCGACCGCCCTGCGCCGTGGTGACCGAAAACAACTTCCCCACGGCCGCCGGCCTGGCGTCCAGCGCGTCCGGCTTCGCCGCGCTGATCCTGGCGGGCGCGGCCGCCGCGGAGCTGGACCTCACGCCGGCGCAGCTCGCCGTCCACGCGCGGCGCGCGTCGGGCAGCGCCACCCGCTCCCTGGACGGGGGCTGGGTGGTCTGGCCGAGCGGCGTGCGTCCAGATGGCTCCGACAGCCACGGATCGCCGGTCGCGCCGGCCGACTGGTGGGACGTGCGGATGGTGGTGGCCGTGGTCCAGGCAGGCCCCAAGGCGGTGGGCTCGACCGAGGCGATGCTGCTCACCGAGCGTTCTTCTCCCTACTACAGCGCGTGGGTCGCGGGCGCCCCGGCGGATGTCGCGGACGCGGTCCGCGCGGTCCAGGACCGGGATCTCGCGGCGCTCGGGCCGGTGATCGAACGGTCCGCGATGCGGATGCACGCCAGCATGTGGGCGGCCAGTCCGCCTATCGTCTACCAGGCGCCGGGCACCATCGCGGCGCTGGAGGCGGTGCGTCGGCTGCGCGTCACGGGGGTCGCGGCCTGGGCCACCATGGACGCGGGCCCGAACGTCAAGGTGCTCTGCCACACCGTGGACCACGCGCGGGTCGTCGCGGCCCTCGAGGCGGTGGTGGACCGGGTGGAGGTCCTCTCCCCGGGAGGGGCCGCGGTGGTGGAGTGACGGAGGCGACCTGGCGGGCTCCCGGCAAGCTGGTGCTCGTCGGAGAGTACGCGGTGCTGGACGGGGCGGGCGCGGTGGTCGCCGCGGTGGACCGCGGGGTCGAGTGTCACGTCAGCGACGGGGAGGGGATCAGCACCCCGGGAGACGACCGGTTCGTGCGGGCCGCGCTCCGCGGGGCGCCCCCCGCGCACTACGCCTTTCGGGACTGGAACCCCGTCGACGGCATCGATGGCAAGCCTGGGTTTGGGGGCTCGGCGGCCGCCACCGTCGTCGCCACCCTCGCCGCCGGCTTTCCCGGCAGCCAGGCCATGGGCGTCCACGCGGCGGTACAGGGCGGGGGTAGCGGCGTAGACGTGTTCGCGTCCCTCCACGGCGGGGTGCGGCGCTTCCCCGACGGGGCACCCCTGGCCCATCTTCCCCTCGTCGCGGTGTGGTCGGGGCAGAGCGCCGCGACCGGGCCGCGGGTGGCCCGGTACCTCGTTTGGGACGGGCGCAGCACGTTTGTGGACGCCTCGCGCCGGCTCGTCGCGGGGTTCGGGGAAGACCCGAGGGGGGCAATCGTCGAGGCGTACGCGCGCCTGCGGGAGATGGCCACGCGTGCCGGGATTGACTACGACACGCCGGCGCACGCTGCGATCGCGGCGCTCGCCGCGCGCTTCGGGGGCGCTGCCAAGCCGAGCGGGGCGGGGGGCGGAGACGTCGCGGTGGCGTTGTTCCCGGACGAGGACGCCCGCGCCGGGTTCGTGCAGGCGTGCACCGCCGCCGGTCTGGTGCCGATCGCGGTTCAGGTTGCGGGGCCGGCGGGGAGGGTGCCCTCCCCGTGAGCCGTCGCTCCGATCAGGTCCCGGTGGGGGTGGTCGTCGTGCCGGCGTCCATACACTCGATCTCTTCGCCGTCGCACTCGCTCCACACCTCGGCGCAGTCGGCGTAGGCGGAGCCGTCGACGATCTCGTCGCAGTCCGCGCCCGCGACCTCGTCCAGACACTGGCTGGCGTTGGACTTGTCGAACGCGCAGTGGTCGGCGTAACAATCGGACGTCTCGGTCGCGACCTCCCCCGACCGGGCGACGCAGTCGTCCACGCTGGTGTAGAGCGCGTCGAAGGAACCCTTCGCGCATTCTTCGAGGCGGGCGCAGGAGACCTCGGTGAGGTTCTCGGCGAAGTTGTTTTTGGTCGGGCCACAGGCGGTGAGGGCGAGCAGCGAGAGCAGGGCAAGCTTGGACACGTCAGTCTCCGGGATTCAATCCCACTTACCCCGTCCGCCCACCGCCCGGCCAGCGATGAAAGGGGGTTGTCACCCGGCTTCGACGCACCGATCGAACGCGACCTCGTCGCAGTCGTCGAAGACGTCGTCGCAGCGCACGCTCGAGTCGCCCGCCGAGAACTCCTCGCAGGTCGCCCCGTCCAGGTTTTCCAGGCAGGTCTCGGCGTCCACGGTGTCGAACCGGCAGGCGGTGCGTTCGCAGGTGTAGAGGAGCGCGTACGACTCGCCCAGCTCGGCGACACACCCCTCCACCGTTCCGTAGTCCACCGCGAACAGGTTCGTGCATCGCTCGAGGTTCTCGCAGTAGAGCGTGTTCGCGCGGTCGTGGAAGTTCGTCGCCGTAAGCTGCCCACATCCGGCGAGGAACAACCACATCAGAACGCGGCGTCCAACATGCACGCGGCGATGTCTCCGTCGCTGCATCCGGTGTAGATGTCCTCGCACTCGGACGGGGCCTTGCCCTCGGAGACGTCCTCACAGGACTGGGCGCCGTAGCCGGCGATGCACGC
>JAYVAS010000738.1:0-2235 GCA_043750895.1 Pseudomonadota bacterium | reverse complement strand
GGCGGGTTATCCACCCGACTTCCGCCGAGGGCGGAGGCGTGCCGGAGCCCGAGGGCAGGCCCCGGTAGGGGGCGAGGCCGGCGAGGCCTTGCCCCCTGTCTCGGGTTAGTCCGCGGCTGCGATGTTGCTCTTCCTGCTCGCCGCCTGCGGCCGCGACGTGTCCATGCCGGCCGCACCCGAAGCAGACCCCACCCGTCGATGGGAGCGTGCCCTTCGGGCGGTCGTGACCCCGGACGGACGGGTGGACTACGACGCGCTCCGCGCGCGGCGGGCCGATCTGGAGGCGTTCGTCGGGTACATCGGCGACCACGGCCCCGAGACGGACGGGATGCGGCTCTTGGACGACGACCGTCGTCTCGCCTGGCATCTCAACGCCTACAACGCTCTGGTGCTCTACGGGGTCCTCCTGGTCGAGCCCATCGCGAGCGTGCGGGACGTGCCGGCGCCGGCCGGGCCCCCGGGCACGGGGTTCTTCTGGTGGTGGCGTTTCCGGATCGACCGCGAGCGGATGAGCCTGCACTGGTACGAACAAGGTCTCATCTTCCCGACCTACCAGGAGCCGCTGGCCCACGCGGCGTTGAACTGTGCGTCGGTGAGCTGTCCGCCGATGCGCGACGAGCTGTACCGCGCCAAGGACCTCGACGCTCAGCTCCGCGACCAGATGCAGCGGTGGGTGACGGGCGGCGGAGCGGTGGTGGAGGAGGGCGACGGCTTCGTCTTCAACGCCATCTTCGACTGGTACGCGGACCACTTCCGGGACTACGCCGGCGCCGACACACCCTGCGCCGCCGTGCGGCCCTACGCCGATGCCGCCCTCGCGGCCGCGCTGGACGCCCGGCCCGCATGTCCCCATCGGTTCGCGCCCTACGACTGGTCGTTGAACGGGGCGATCCGGTAGGCCTCCGGCTTCACGCCCGGCGGGGTGACTCGATCGACAACACGAACACGGAGCCTCCTCCGTCCCGGGGTTCGTACTGGACGTCTCCGCCGTGGTCCCGGGCGATACGAAGGGCGAGCGACAGACCGACGCCTGCCGCGCCCTCACGGTCGGTGACGAGCGGCTTGAACATCCTGGCCCGTACCGCCTCGGCCGGGCCCGGTCCGCGGTCGAGCACCCGGATCTCAGCCCGTTGGTCCGCGGTCCCGAAGTGCACCTCGATGACGCCCGGGTCGGCCCGGAGCGCGTTGTCGAGGAGGGCGGAGACCGCCTGGCCCACCCGCATGACCGAGCCGCTGACCACGGTCGGGGCGCCGAACACCCGGACCCGCGCTGATCCCGGGGTGATCCGGATGCCAAAGGCGACCGCGTCGGCGACGTCGAAGGGCTCCGGCGCCGCAAGCCGGGCGGCAGCCGCGTCGCGCAGGGTGCGTACGAGCGTCCCGGCCGTGTCCCCGGCGCGTCCGATCGCGTCCCAGGCGTGATCCAGGGACTCCCCTCGAAGCACGCCGTCCTGGCGCATCTCGATGTAGCCCTTGATCACGAACACCGGCTGGTTCAGCTCGTGTACGAGCACCGCGCCGATCTCGCCGATGCGAGCGAGCTGGGCCGCCGCGTCCAGGAGCGCCTGCGCGCGGGCGAGCTCGGCCTCCCGGTCGGCCAGGGTGCGGAGGAGGGCGTCGACATCCGGGGGCTGGGTCACAACCCCAGGCCTAACGTGAAACGGGGAACCGCCGGGCGCCGAGGTGGCCCCCGGCCCCCCCCTACGTTAGTCGGGCGACCCGCCGGAGTCCCCCGTGATGACCCCGAAGCCTGACTGGTTGAAGGTCCGGATGCCCGGTGGGTCCCGCTATCAGGCCATCAAGGCGCGGGCGCGGGAGCTCAAGCTTCACACCGTCTGCGAAGAGGCCCAGTGCCCCAACATCGGAGAGTGTTGGGGGGGCGGCACGGCCACCTTCATGGTGCTCGGGGGCACCTGCACCCGTGGGTGCCGATTCTGCGCGGTGGACACGGCGCGGAACCCCGCTCCCCCCGATGCGGACGAACCCGCCAACGTCGCCGACGCCATCCGCGAGATGTCGCTCGACTACGTCGTGGTCACCTCGGTCAACCGGGATGACCTCCCTGATCAGGGCGCGGGCCATTTCGCCGCCTGCATCCAGTCGATTCGTGCGGCAAACCCGTCCACCCTGGTGGAGGTGCTCATCCCCGACTTCCAGGGCCGGCACGACCTGTTGGCGCAGGTGGTGCATGCCGGGCCGGACGTGCTCGCGCACAATGTGGAGACGGTGCCGCGT
>JAYVAS010000737.1:0-10098 GCA_043750895.1 Pseudomonadota bacterium | reverse complement strand
TCGGCGGAAGTCGGGTGGATAACCCGCCTTCCGCGCCCCTCTCCCCCACTCCGCAGTCCCCCATGCCGCGTCGTTTCATCGCTTTGTGAGCCGACGCCCCGGCGGCATGGGGGACTATCCCGCGGGCGGGCCCCCCGGCCCGACCTTCGGCGCGACGGTGCGCCGGCCACGGCCCCGACCCCGCCCAGTTTCGCTGACCCGCCTTGCGCCCGGAGGCGGTTCGCTGTAGACGGCACGCGTTCTTTTTCATCTCTCGCGTACAGGTGCCAGGCAAGCGCGTCGCTTCATCCCGACGTGTCGCGCCCCTGGTGAAACGGGAAGCTGGTGAAAGACCAGCACGGCCCCCGCCACTGTGACCGGGTACGCCCTGCGCAAACAGCCACTGGAGATGTCCGGGAAGGCGCGCAGGAGCGGATGATCCGGGAGTCAGGAGACCGGCCTGTGCGCAATCGATGCTGTCCTTCGGGGATGAGGGGCGCGCGCGATGGCTACCGCCGTTGCGCCCGCCGTTCACGGGGGCAGCAAGGTTGCCGCCATTTTCCTCGACCTGCTCCTACCCGCCGCGTTCGCGCGCGCACCCGACGACGACGTCGAGGGCGTCGCCGTGGCCGCCGCCGAGGTGGTGGTCGAGGGGTCGGCGGTGGATCCGGCGTCCACCTCCGCGTCCCTCACGGTCCTGCCGCTGGGCGCCGAGCTTCCCCCGGCGGAGGACCTCGCCTCGGTGGTGGGCCTCGCGACCGGCACCACCGTCCGGCGCCTGGGCGGCCTCGGCGACTACGCCACGGTCAGCATCCGTGGCTCCAGCACCCGCCAGGTCGAGGTGTTCCTGGACGGCATCCCGCTCAACCCCGACGGCGGGGCGACGGTGGACCTCTCCGAGCTCCCCGTGTCCAGCTTCGCCCGGGCGGAGCTGTATCGAGGCTTCGCGCCGATCGGCTACGGCACCAGCGCCATCGGCGGCGTGGTCAACCTGGTCACCCCGCCCCAGGGTGTCGCCACGACGCTGGGAGGGGCCGCGGGGAGCTGGGGCACCGAGCGCACGTTTGGCGTGGTGGCGCCCCAGACCCGCGCGGCCGACCTCCTGCTCGCGGTGGAGCAGTTCCACACCCGCGGCGACTTCCGCTACTTCGACGACCAGGGCACCGAGTACAACCTGCTCGACGACCGCACCTCGGTGCGCGCCAACAACCGCATCGACCGGGGCGGGGTCATCGGCCGGGTGGACGTAGGGCCGATCCGCATCCTCGACACCGCCGCCACCCTCTCCCAGCAGCTCCCCGGCTCCATCTCCTCCCCGAGTGACGACGCCACCCTCGACAGCTTCCGCAATCTCCTCGTCGCCCAGGCCGACCTGTCGCCGGGGGACCAGTGGCGGGTGGTCCCGCGGGCGTGGTGGCTCACGCGGACCCAGACCACCTTCGATCCCTATGGCGACCTCGGCGTCGGCCCGTCCTGGACCACCGACCGGTTCCAGACCGCGGGCGCGCACCTCGGCGTCACCTGGGTGCCGACCGCCACGCTCGCCGCCGACGGCCTCCTCCGGTCCCGCGCGGAGACCTACCGCCCCTTCGATCATTACGCCGACGCCGAGGACGGCACCCGGCTCCGCTGGTCGACCGTGGGCGCGCTGGGTGCGACCTGGATGGCCTGGGGCGAGCGCCTCTCGTTCAATCCCATCCTGCAGGCCGAGCTCCTCGACGACCGCTTCCTCGGTGAGGTGCCCTTCGAGGACGCCCCGGTCTCCCCCGAGGCGGCCACCCTCGCCCTGTACGGCGCGCCCCGCGTCGGCGTGCTGTTTCGCCCGGTCCGCGAGGTGTCGCTCAAGGCCAACACCGGCCTGTACACCCGTCCCCCGGACCTCACCGAGCTCTTCGGCCAGGCCGGGTCCATCGTCGGCAACACCGACCTCGTCCCCGAGCGCGGGTTCACCGTGGACGTCGGCGCGCACCTCGCGGCCCCGCCGATCTGGCCCATCCAGGGCACGCTGGACCTGGGCTACGCCCGCACCCAGGCGCGGGACCTCATCGTCCTGGTCCAGAACTCCCAGCAGACCAGCAAGGCCGAGAACATCGCCGAGGCGTACACCCGGAGCGTCGAGGGCGCGCTCGCCGTCGACGTGGCCGGGTGGGTTCGGAGCGCCACGGCCCTCACCTGGACCTTGAGCCGCAACCTCTCGACCGACCCGACCTACGCCAACAACCAGCTTCCCGGCATCTCTCCGGTGGAACTCTCGCAGACTACCACCGTGGACGTCCGCCGATACGTGAGCCTGTCTCACACCTGGACCTGGACCGACGCCACGTGGAGCGACCCCGCCAACACCGTGCGGCTCGCTCCGCGCAGCCTCCACGCCGTCGCGCTCGCCGTGACCCCGGGCCGCGGCCTGCCGTCCCTGTCGGTGGAGGTCCTCAACCTCACCGACGCGCTGGGCATGGCCGTCGATCGCAACTTCTACTCCGACACCGACAACACGCTGGTGGTCAAGCCGATCACCGACTTTGCCGGCTTTCCCCTACCCGGTCGCACCGTGATGGTCGCGGTGACCTGGCAAGAACAACCCAAGGAACCCTCATGAGCCTCTTCCTCCTCTCCCTCCTCGCCTGCGATCCCAAGGTCAGCGTCGACGACACCGCCGCCGTGGACGACACCGACGCGGACACCGACACCGACACCGACACCGATGCGGACGCCGACACCGACACCGACACCGACGTCGAGCCCGCCGTCGACTGGCACATCCTGCTCTCCACCACCGACTACACCACGGGCGCGCTCTCCCAGATCGCGGCGGACGGCACCCTGACCGACGGGTTCCTGCCCATCTCCTCCGACACCGCCGTCCGCGCCGACAACGGCCACGTCTACCTGCTGCAGCGTTCGTCGGAGAACACGCTCAGCATGTACCAGCCCGGGTCCTACGACGCGCCTGAAGTCGAGTTCTCGACCGGCGACGGCAGCAACCCCACCGGCGCGGCGATGTGCGACGGGAAGATCCTCGTCTCGCGCCAGCTGACCGGCGACATCGCCGCCTACGACCCGACGACCGGCTTCGCCGTCGGGACCATCGACCTCTCCGACTGGGCCGACGACGACGGCTCGGCCGAGCCCGACGCCATCTTCGTGTCCCCCAACGGGTCGGCCTACGTGACCCTGCTCCAGCTCGACTACATCAACACCTACGCGTCGGTGGACGGCACCGGCACCCTGCTCAAGATCGACTGCACCGACCTCTCGGTGACCGACGAATGGGAGGTCGGGCCCAACCCGAACCTGACCCGGGACGCCGTGGATCTGAACGGCTTCTACCTCTCGGGCGGCGACTACTACCTCCCCGACTACTCCGGCCCCGAGCTCGACGGCGGCGTCTGGCACTTCGACACCGCCACCGACACGCTCTCGGACTCCCTGACCACCAAGGAGGGGCTCGGGAAGAACATCGGCGGGATCTACACCCGCGCTGACGGCTTCGGCTTGACCACGCTCGACGACGGCTACCGCTGGACCATCGGGTGCATCAACCTCACCGACTGGACCATCACCTCGGTGGAGATCGGCAACGTCTTCGTCCCGAGCATCACCGGAGACCCCGAGGGCGGTGTCTGGGTCGCCCAAGCGGCCGGCTTCGACTACACCGACACCGACACCTCGGACGACCAGATCGGCATCACCCGCTGGGACCCGGCTACCTGCGCCTCCAGCACCGTCGTGCGCACCGCGCTGTTGCCGTCCAGCCTCGAGACGGTGATCGTGCCGAGCGAATGAGCATGCTCCTCCTCCTGATCCACGCCTGCGCACCCGACGACGGCTGTACGTCGATGTGTGACGCCGCGCTCGACCGATACACGACCTGTATCACCGAGGCGGGGCTCGATTGGGGGGAGGACGTCGGCTACACCAGTCCCGCCGACTTCGGCAACTGGTGTGAAACCTGGGTGTGGGAGGCCCGGCAGACCGGGCTCTCCGACACCTGCGCCCAGAAGCGCACCGTGTTCGAGGATGGTACCTGCGCGGACTACTACGCCGCCTGGGCCATCGAATGATCCTCCTCCTGCTGGCCTGCCGAACCGCACCCCCGGCCGAGCTCCGCTTCGTGCGGGGTGGGGTGGTCGATGCGGAAGGACGATTCGAGGCGCGCTCATGGGCGCCCGGCGACCAGCGCGACGGTCAGGTGGCGCCGCGCCAGCCCGAGTGTGTCCCGATGTTCCACGTGGAACTCGAGGATCAGTCGGCCGGCGCGGTGCTCGGGGCGCCGCCTCCGGGGGCCGCACTGGCGTTCTCGCCCGACGGGAACACCCTGGCGATCGGTTCGGTCGGAGGCGAGCTTCGGCTCGTCGACGCCAACACCGGGTCGACCCGCGTCTCCACCCGGGTGGGGGAGGGGTCGGTCAAGCGCCTGGCGTGGTCCGCGGACGGGGCCACGCTCTACGTCGGCGAACAGTCCCCCGACGCGTTCCTCCTCGCCCTCGACCCGACGACGTTGAAGGCCCGGTGGCAGAAGCGCCTCGCCGACGAGCTGGAGACCTCCCCTCTCCCACCCGAGGAGGACATCTACGGCCGCTACGGCCTGCCCGCCGCGTACGCCATTCGTGTGCTCCCCGACGGAGGCCTGCTGGTCGCCGGCTCGCACGGGTGGCCAGACACGGAGGGCGTCCGACACAACCGCGCCCGGCTCTGGCGCCTCGACGCCTCCGGCGCCGTCCAGGCCGCGTACCCCGCCAACGGCGTGGCCGACGCGATCATGCTGTTCCCGTCGGTCGCGGGGGATCGGGTGCTGGTGGGGATGAGCCGTTCGGCGTCCGGGCCCGCGCCGACCGACCTCCCGGTGGGCGGCGTGCTCGAGCTGGACCTCGCCACCCTCGCGCCACGTTGGACCGTCACCTTCCCCCCGCTCGCCCCCCACTTCACCGACATCTTCCTGTGGGAGGCCGTCGTGGCCGGACCCGGGTACGCGTTCGCCGGCCTGGGTGACGGTCGCGCCTTCGTCCTCGACGACCGGGGGCAGATCTCCGCCACCCTGACCCCGGGCGTTCCTGTCCTGGCCGGGGGGGTCCCCATCGCCGCCGGGGTGGGCTTCGCCGCCGCGGGACCTGACGGCGTCTGGTTCGAGACCACGAGCACCAACATCCCGTGGGGGAGCGCCGACCCGATGGCGCGCCCACCCACCCCCCACCCGGCTCAGTACACCCTGCACAGCGTCGACGCGCGCGGCGTCCCGCGGTGGAGCCACGCCTTCACCCACGCGATCCAGGGCGTGGTGCCCAGCCCCGACGGCCAGACCCTGCTCCTCGGCGCCTCGAGCCGCAGCGCCGACACCCGCACCGACCTCTATGGCGCGCTGCTGGTGAGCCCGGCGGACGGCTCCCTGATCACCACGTGCACCACCGAGGGACCGGTCGACTTCCGACCCGTCTGGGCTCCCGACAGCCTCCGCTTCGCCATCGCCGAGGCGCCGTTCCTGGTCGACCAGCAGGTGCGGGGGGCCTACCGGGTCACGGTGTTCCGCTGACACCGCCCGGCCGGATCGGCGCCACCACGCTGGTCTTGTCGCTGCTCCTGTCGGCAGCCTGCGCCCCGGACCCGGTGACCATCCGGGCCACCGCCACCCCGGACGGCGTCCACGTGGAGGCGAGCGGGCCCGTCGACCGGGTGGAGGTGCTGGACCTCGCCGGCGTCCCCGTCAGCCGGAAGCGCCTGCTCGCCCCTACCGAAGCCGTCGAAGTCGCCGTGGCGCTGGCCCCCGGGCGCTACGAGGTCCGGGCGTTTCGGGGCGAGACGGCACCGGCGCCGTCCGCCTTCGTGGAGGTGGTCGCCCCACCCCCCGCGCGCGTACAGGTGCAGGTCGTGCCCGGTCAGCCATGGGTCGACGCGGTCGGTACCATCCCGGTCCCCCTGCCCGATGGGGCGCCGGTCGAGATCCTGGTCTCGGTGACCGCCGGACCGGGTCACCCCGACGCAGTCACGTGGTCGGGGGGCGACCCGATCCCGCTGGCAGCGCCCGGTCAGCGCGTGATCCGCAAGCTGACCGTGGGGGCGGCGTTGGACCTCGTCGTGAACGACGTCGCCGTGCGACTCCTTCCCCACACCGTGTCCCTCGACGCCGTGCGGGCCGCGATCGTGATCGACCCGCCGGCCTTCCCCGCCGACGCCGATGGCGCGCCCGAAGCAGCGCGCAGCGCGGGCCGCATCCCCCTGCCCAGCCCGGCCTGGCAGACCCTGCTCCGTAGCCTCGGCCTGGGCACGCGCGCGCGCGATCCGTGGGCGCCCTGGTCCATGGTCGGCATCACCCTCACCAACGCCGGCGGCGACCCGGTCGATCTGGTCGTCAGCGCGGAGGTACAGCGCGCCGGCCGGGTCGACCCCGCCTTTCGACCCCGGGTGCGTGGCGCCGACGGGGATACCGGCACCGTCTCGGCGCTGTGCCGCCTCCCCCCCGGGGCACCGGTCACCCTGACCCTGCCGGTCTTCGTCGAGGAGACCGAGGTGATCCCCGGCGAAGCGACCCTCGTCCTGACCACCCGGGCGCTGGGCTCCGACACCGAGCTCCACCGCGTCGAGCTTCCCCTGGTGGTCACCCGCGGCGACGGGGTGGCGGGCACCGGCTTCGCGGCGAGCTGTCTCGTTTGTATCGGTGGGATCGCCTGGATGATGGCGCGCATGCGGGGCTGGCTGAACACCCGCTCGACCACCGAGTTGATGACGATCGCCTTGTTCGGCGCCGGGCTGTTCGTCGTGGGAGGCGCAACCGACCTGATCTCCATGAGCCTGGGCGCCCTGCTGGGACCGTTCTCACCCGTGGTGATCGGCATCCTGGCCGACGTCGGCCGCACCGCGCTCCTTGGCACCCTGCTCACGCTGTACCCGCGGCCCGGCACCCTGGCCCTCGCGATCACCGTGGGCTGGCTGGGCCGTTCCTTCCTGACCGGCGGATTCACCCCCATCGACATCCTCTACGCGGGCGCGTCGGTCGGCTTCGGGGAGACCTTCGCGTGGATCTCGGGGCTGACGCGCTCGGGAGCGTGGCGGGAGGGCACCCCCTTCGCGCGGTGGTGCCGCCTCGCGGTGGGCTTCGGGATCGCCTCGATGCTGGCCACGCTGTCGGGGCTGTGGATGCACATCGTCCTGTACCGGCTCTACTTCGCGGTCTGGTACCTCGCGCTCCAGACCCTGGTGCCCGGCTTCCTCTACGTCCTGATCGCGGCGGCGCTCACCGTGCCGTTCGCGGCGTCGCTGCGGCGGGTCGAGCCGTGATCCAGCTTCGCGCGGCCACCTGGACCTTCCCCGACGGCACCCGCGTGGGGCCGGTCGACCTCGACGTCGCGGCGGGGGAGCTGGTGCTCCTGACCGGCCCCACCGGGTGCGGCAAGTCGACCGTGCTGCGCCTGGCGGCGGGCCTGCTGCAACGGCACGGGTCGGGGCGCGCGACCGGCACCGTCCGGGTGAACGACGCCGACCCCGCCGCGCTCCTGGCCGCGGGACGGGTGGGCACCTTGGGCGTCGTGGCCCAGGACCCCGACGACCAGATCGTGGCCGCCACCTGCGACGCCGAGGTCGCGTTCGGACTGGAATCGGCGGGCTGGCCCCCCGACGCCATCGACCGGCGGGTTGCCGAGGTGCTCGGACAGGTGGGTCTGGCGGGATTCAACCAACGCGACCCCTCGACCCTCTCGGGCGGCCAGCGGCAACGCCTGGTCATCGGCGCTTCGATCGCCGCCGGGGCCCGCGCGCTCCTCCTCGACGAGCCCCTGGCCCAGCTCGATCCCGCCGGGGCGCAGGACGTCCTCGAGCTGGTCCGCAGCCTCGCGCGCAGCGGGATCGCCGTGCTCCTGGTGGAACACCGGCTGGAGCAGGCGTGGGCCTACGCCGACCGCGTGGCGCTGATGGCCGTCGGGGAGGTCCGAGAGGCCGCGGTCCGGGACGTGCGCGCGCTCGACGCGCTCGGCCTGCGGGGCCCGGCGTTGGCGGATCTCACCGCCCGCATCGGACCCGCCCCGTGGCGGGTCTCGGGCGCGGCGCCGACAGCCCACGCCGACGCGCCCGGCCCGACGTCGGGCGACACACACATCCGGCTCACCGATGTGTCGGCCGGCTATGGCGGGCGACGCGTGCTGTCCCCGACCACGCTCCGCATCGGTGCCCGGGAACGGGTGGCCCTGGTCGGCGAGAACGGTGCCGGCAAGAGCACGCTGATCCGGGTGATCGGCGGCCACCTGCGCGCGACCGGCACGGTGGCGGTCGGCGGCCGGGTGGTGGACGTGCCCCAGGATCCCGATCTGGCGTTGTTCTGCGAGACGGTCGCCGACGAGCTGGCCTACGGACCGACCGAGCTGGGCCTGCCCGGCGCGGTGGTTTCCGCCGCCGCTTCGGCCTTGTCGGTCACGGAGCTGATGGACCGGGCGCCGCAGGCGCTGTCACGGGGCCAGCGGCTTCGGGTCGCGGTCGCCGCGGCGCTCACCTGCAGGCCCGACGTGCTGCTCCTCGACGAGCCGACTTCGGGCCAGGACCGAGAGCAGGTGGACCGCATGTTCGCAGGACTCGACGCGCAGCTCGGCGATGCGGCGCTGGTCTACGCCTGTCATGACCTCGACGTGGTGCTGCGCCACGCCACCCGCGTCATCGTGCTCCACGAGGGACGGGTGGTGGCGGACGGGCGCCCCCTGGAGACGCTGATCGGCTGCCACCTGCCGCTGCCGCCGCTCGCGCGGGTGTGCGCCGAGCTGGGCGTCCCCTACGCGGCCCCCGAGGTGCTCGCCGCCTGGCTCGGGCGGGCGCCGTGACCGACCCGCGCGCCAGGATCATCGCCCTGTTCTGCCTGGGCCTGGTGACGCTCTGCCTCGATCGGGTGGCCTCCCTGGGGTGCGTCGCGCTGGTCACCACCGTGCTCCTGGTCATCCACCCCCGCGCGGCGGGATGGCGGCTGCGGATCGGCGGCATGTTCCTGTTGTTCGCGTGGTCGACGGCGGTGTCGCAGGGGCTGTTCTACGCGGACTGGCCGCGGACGCCGGCCTTGACGATCGGTCCGGTGGTGTTCTACCGGGAGGGCCTGCTGCACGGGATCGCGCAGTCCTTACGCTTCTCCGCGGTGTTCTCGGCGGGCGTGCTGCTCGCGGTCTCGACCACCCCCGACCGCCTCGCCACGGGGCTTCTGGCGCTCCGACTCCCCTACGGCGTCGTGCTCATGGCCACCGCCGCCCTGCGCTTCATCCCCGTCCTCGCGCGCGAGTGGGTGGTGGTGCGCAGCGCCCGGCGCCGGCGCGGTCGCCCCGCCTGGCAGCGCTCGCCCTGGGCGTGGCTGAAGCTCGAGGTCGGCCTGCTCCGCCCGCTCGCCGCCCGTTCCGTGCGCCGCGCCCGCACCCTGGCCGAATCGCTGGAGACCCGCGGCTTCCACCCCACCGCCCCCCGCGCCGTGCGGGACCCCCTGGCGATGAGCCTCCGGGACCGAGCCGTGGTGCTCGGCCTCATCGGACTCACCGCGGCGCTCGTGCTCGCCCGCGCGGCCTACGCCGCCTACGGCGCCGAGCTCTGGTACGCGCCCACCCTGCGCCCGCTCTACGCGTTCGTGCGCAGCTACCTGTGAGGCTGGGTTAGACCCCCGTCCCCACGAGGCCGGCATGGAAACCGAGCGCTACCTGCCCACCCACAAGGTCCGGATCGTCACCGCGGCCGCCCTGTTCGACGGCCACGACGCCTCGATCAACGTCATGCGCCGCGTGCTGCAGGCGAGCGGCGCCGAGGTCATCCACCTCGGCCACAACCGATCCGCCGCCGAGGTCGTCGAGGCCGCCATCGCCGAGGACGCCCAGGCGATCGCCGTGTCCTCCTACCAGGGCGGGCACATGGAGTACTTCCGCTACATGCGGGAGCTGCTCGACGCCAAGGGCGGCGGTCACGTGAAGATCTTCGGCGGGGGTGGCGGGGTCATCGTCCCGGCCGAGATCCGCGTGCTGCACGCTGGAGGCATCGAGCGGGTCTACTCCCCCGAGGACGGCCGTCGTCTCGGCCTCCAGGGCATCATCAACGACCTCCTCCGTCGCGCCGACTTCGACCCCGCCGTGCTCGCCCCCGTGGACGTGGCGCGCCTGCGTGCCGGGGACGTCGGCC
>JAYVAS010000736.1:0-1606 GCA_043750895.1 Pseudomonadota bacterium | reverse complement strand
AGGATGCGGCGACGAAAGGGTAGCAGCCACGCCAGGAACATCAGGACGGAATGGGCGGCGAGGAGCACGTGCGCGACGGTCGTCCGGGCTCGGTCGGGTTCCAGGAACTGGACGACGGGGACCGACAACACGCTGGTGACGAGCACCGCGAACGCGAGGTTTCGGCGTTCCCGGGCCGCGACCGACAGGTCGAGGCTGTGCAGCGTCGCTGCGCGCCCCGCCGCCGCCCTCCGCGCCCCCGCCAGCTCCGCACCCCACCGGGCCGCCGCCGCGGGCTCCACCTCGGGGAGGAGCGCCTCGGCGGTGTCGAGCTCGCCGATGCGGATTTTCCAGGGGACGTAGGCCGCGTGGGCCTGCGCGAGCCCCTCTCGGGCTTCCTCACACCCGGGCCACCCGTCGAGCGCGCTGCGGAACCCGAAACGACACTCCGCGAACAGGGTCTCGGCGCGCGGGTCCCCCGCCGCCACGGCCGCCTGCAGGCGGGCCAGGACGGCGCCCGCACGGGTCGCGAGGGCGGCGGCCTGCCGGTGGACCAGGAACCCGCGCACGGCCGCGGTGAACGCCTCGACCGTCGGATAGCGCTCGGCGAGCGCCGGGGCGCACGCGCGGTCGACGACCGCTCCGAGGGCCGGTGGTACCTCGGGGCCCCAGACCGCCGGCCGGGCGGCGATCGCGCTCGCCAGCACCTCGCGTTGGGTACGCCCAGCGTTGCGGGGGACCCCGGTCAACGCCTCGTGGAGCGTGGCGCCGAGGAGGAACACGTCCGTCGGGGGCCCGATCGCCGCGCCGGTGCGCACCATCTCGGGAGCCATGCAGGTGGGGGTCCCCACCAGCTCCCGGGTGACCCCCTCGTCGAGTCCGCAGGCGCACCCCAAATCCATGAGGTACACCTCGCCGAACCCGCCCACCATCACGTTGTCCAGCTTGATGTCGCGGTGGAGCAGCCCCCGCGCGTGTGCGAAGCGGACGGCGTCGCACACCTCCAGCAGGATCCCGAGGTCGCGGTCGAGGTCGCGGCCTTCCCGCACCAGGTCGCTCCACCGCTGCCCGCGCACCCGCTTCATCACCAGGATGGGAGCGCCGGTCTCGTCGCGGCCGAGCGCGTGGACGGGGACCACGTTGGGATGGTCCAGCCCGGCCAGGGTGCGCGCCTCGGCGATGAGCGCGTTCGCGGCGCGGGTGCCCGCTTCGGGTCGAGGCCGCTTCACCGCCACCGAGCGGGCCAGCAGCGCGTCCTCGGCCGCGTACACCACCCCCATGCCGCCCTCGCCGAGCTGCTCCCCCTGCGTGAGTCCAGGGGCCTCGGAGGGCCCCAGCATCACGGCGGGGAGGAAGCTCACCCCGGCCGGTCCGGTCGGCAGGCGACGGTGTAAGGTCGACGTGGGGGCGAGGGTGTCGTCGATGCCGTCCACGCCGAGGTCGAAGGTGTCGGCGCTCGACCCGCCCGCGCTACCGGCCGAGACCTCGCGCGTCGGCAGAACAGGAGCCGGGGGTCCGATATGCATCGGCGCGAGCCTACCAAAGGACGTGGCGGGGCTCAACCAGCGCGGCCACGCCGGCCCCCCTGGCCTCCCCCACCCCCCCGCGGTAGACCCGACCAGATGTG
>JAYVAS010000735.1:0-2677 GCA_043750895.1 Pseudomonadota bacterium | reverse complement strand
CGGCGCGGACGGGACCGTCCATTCCTCCTCGCCGCCCACAGTCAGGGCACGGCGTTGGCGGCCCGCCTGCTCGCGGAGGAGATCGTCGGCACCGATCTGCGGGCTCACCTCGTCGTTGCCTACCTGATCGGCGGGACGGTCACCCGGTCTGGCCTCGCGACACATGGTGATGTATCACCATGTGTCACGCCTGGCTCGGTCGGTTGTGTCGTGGCGTGGAACGCCAGGCGGGACTTCTACGAGCTTGGGCCGTTCGAGCTCTCCGTGTCCGATCGCGTCGATCGGGTCTGCACGAACCCCCTCTCCGGCCGGAGCGATGGGCTCCCCGTGGCCGCCGACCAGAACCTGGGCGCCGTCTTCCTGGAGACGGCCGACCACGCCCCCCGTCCCCAGTTCGCGGACGCTCAGTGTGTGGACGGCACGCTCGTCGTCCGTACCCTCGGCGATGTGCCGCGTGATCCGGTCAGCCGGATCCTTGACCACACCCTGGGCGACGGCAACCTCCACCCCGTGGAGTATCAGCTGTACTTCATGAACCTCCGGGCCGACGCGGCCCGGCGGCTCGCGTCGTTCTCAGCGCGCTGAGACGGTGAGCCGGCAGGTGTAAACGGCCCCGGGGGTCTCGGCCTCGGCGCAGGAGATGCCGTTTCGGGTCATCAGCCGCCCACCGCCTCCGCTCACCGCGGGTGGTACGCGGCCCAGCTCAGCTCCAGCCCACACCGTACCGCGAGCACGGTGAGGCCGTCCCCGCCCACCCGCACGTCGATCTCGTCCACGCAGGCCAGGGGTGGCACGACCTCCTCCGCCGGCCCCCAGGCGCCCGCGCGCGTCGTGGCCGTCCACGCGCGCGCGTCGGCGTCGACGGCCACCGCCTCGACGCCGTCCACCGCCACCACCGCTCCGGCCGCTCCGCGCGCCTCGGCCCACACCCCCTTGCCCCCGACCAGCAGGCTGTCGACGTCCCAGGCGACCGGCCCCTCCTCCATCACCGGATCCTCGAGCTGGACGACCTGCCACCCGCCCAGGATCAACCCCACCCGCGCTCGTGTGCCCGCCTCCGGGTCACTCGTGAGTGCGGCCCAGACGCCGGGGCAGGCCGCCTGCACCGGTGCCAGGCCGAACACCGGTTGCGCTCCCCGCGCCGGCACCCACGCCATACCCAGGTACACGTCCCCGTCGAGCGCGGCGAGGCGGGGCCCGGCGAGGCCGACCTCGGACACCGTCGGCGCGTCCCACCAGCGGAACGTCGCGTCGCTCCCGTCGCAGTCCTGGTCGACGCCGTCGCCGATCCGCTCGGGGTGGAGCGGCCCGACCTCGGGGTCCTCCGGCGCGCAGTCGGGCTCCTCGGCGGGCCCACACGCGTCCTCGGGAGGATCGGTATCGGTGTCGGCGTCGGTGGGGATCGGCGCCGACGCGTCGGTGTCCTCGTCGACGGAGGGGCAGGCGAGGAGGAAGGCGATCCACAACAGCATGGCGTCATCCCGCCACGACCGACGCCGACCCGCTTCAGGTCGGTGCGCGCCGGCGGCGCCGCAAGGTCGCGCCCGCGAGGCCGACGGCGACCACGCTGCACAGCCCGCCGCCGCCGAGATCGTGGTCGGCCACCCCCGACGGGTTCACGGCACCCGCTACACCCGGCTGGTGTGCTCCGCCTCCTGGCTCGGCGATTGACCCACCGCACCCCACACCCGCTCCACCGCCTCGCGTAGCGCCTCGGGCGGCCCGTCGTTGCGCACCACCGCGGTCGCGACCTTCTCCTTCTCGGACACCGGCATCTGGGCCGCCAACCAGGTCTCGGCCTCGGCTCGGGAGATGCCGTTTCGGGTCATCAGCCGGGCGAGTTGGGTCTCCCGTTGACAGGAAACCACGATCAGCGCGTCGTAGCGTCGGTAGGAGCCGGTCTCCACCATCAGCGCCGCCTCGATCACACAGGGCGCGGTCTGGGTCGTGATCCACGCCTCCATCTGCTCCCAGATCCGCGGGTGGGTGATGGCTTCGAGCGCGCGCTTCGCCTCCCCGTCCGCGGTGATGATCCGCCCCAGCGCCTTCCGGTCCAGCCCATCGGGCCCCACGACTGCGGGCCAACGCGCGGCGATCTCGGCCAGCGCCGGCTGTCCGGGCGCGACGACGTCGCGGGCCACCTGGTCCAGATCGAGCACGGGGACGCCGCGTTCCCGGAGCAGCGCCGCCACCGTGCTCTTCCCGCAGGCGATCCCCCCGGTCAGGCCGATGGTGCGCGTCATGGGGCCGAGAGGGTGGCCAGCGCCGCGGTGAGCCGCTTCTGGGGGCCTTTGCGCGTCTCGGTGGCGAGCGCCGCCTGGATCGCCGGGACGGCGGTCTTGACGCCCAGCATCGCCAACATCTCGGCGCAGGGCGCGGCCACCTGCGGGCTCGCCAGGGCCTCGGTGCAGATCGACGGGAGCCGCTCTTCGAGCTCGATCAGCAAGGAGCGGGCTTCGTCGTAGGCGAAGCTGGCCTCCGGGGCGTGGGCCTCGACGCGGAGCGCGTGCTTGAGCTGGCTGCGGAGCGCCCGCGAGGCGTACAGGCGGTCGGGCCCGGCGTCGCCGTGCAGGTCCACCAGCAGGTCGTGGGTGGTCTTGGTGGACCCGCCGGTGCCCGGCTCGGTCGGCTCGGTCTGGTCGATCGCGAGGGCGGGGAGGGGCAGGAGCAAGAGGCT
>JAYVAS010000734.1:0-1676 GCA_043750895.1 Pseudomonadota bacterium | reverse complement strand
ACCAGGGCGTCGTCCCCGACGGCGTGCCCGAAGACGTCGTTCACCTGCTTGAACTTGTCGATGTCCACGAACGCCACGGAGATGGGGACGGCCTCGTCTTCCGTGCGCCGGAGCAGTCCGGGCAGCTCGTCTTCGAGCCACGCCCGGGTGAGCAGACCGGTCAGGGGGTCCCGGCTGGCGGACTCCAGGCGCGCGACCACCGTGGCGAGGTGCCCGATCTCCTCGATGGACAGGACCTCGAGGCGGAGGGAGACGGCGCCGATCTCCAGGTGATCGTTGGGCCGCAGCGGGGCGCTCGAGACCGCGCACCCGTTCACGGCGGTGCCGTTGGTCGAGGTGAGGTCGTGGACGGTGAGCGCGCCGTCGGCGGCGCAGATGATCTTGGCGTGCCGGCGGGAGACCGACGGATCGGAGAGGATCAGGCCCGCGGTGTCCTCCCGGCCGATGACGACGACCTCCCCCGGCGCGAAGGTGACGAAACGCAACATGTCTTTGCCGGCCACCACGCGCAGGGTCGGCACCACGATGTCCCGCGTGGGACCGGACCGGCCCAGGATCCGCATCTTGATGGTGGCTTCGGCCCCGGAATGCTCGTGGTCGCCGAGCGCGTTGCGGGGGTCGCGGGCTGCTGGCACGGTTTCCTACGGCGAGGCGGGGGGCAGACGGGCACGCGGAAGCCGAAGTTCGGAGGGTGCCAACGTGCGGATAGCCCCTTGGTCGCGCCCGATCAAGGGTCGGGTGGGATGTACGATGAGGGATGCCAGCACCCGGACGGTCGGGTTTCCGACGCCGGCGGTGTAGCCCCGCCCGGCGGCCACGAGGGCGTCCAGGGTGGGGGTGGCGCGGTACCCGAGGCCGAGCCGCCACTCGCCGGGGTCTGCTCCGCCGCCCTCCCGGAGGAGCAGCCCGCCATCGAGCTCGGCGACGGCGCGGAGCTTGAGCGGCAGGCCGATTGCGACTCCGCCGCTCCAGGTGAGCTGCGGACCCCAGCGGAAGGTCGGGGTCTCGTAGGGGGAGCCGCTGTCGACGCCGAAGGTCACGCCGCCGGTGACGGGACCGCCGCGCGCGGAGAGCACGAGGCCGCCGCTCCCCGACACCTGCCCCGCCCCCGACCAGCGGTCGGCGTCCCCGGTGGGGAGGCGGAGCGCGGCAACGGCGCCCACGGCCGCGGGCCCCGCGGCGTAAATCCTGCCCAGCGCTTCCACGCGGAGGTCACCGAGGACGAACGCAGGGGGGGCGAGATCACCGTCGACGCGGCTCGCCGGGAGCGAGATCGCGCCGGCGAGACGACCCCGCTGGTACCGGGCACCCAGCTCCCCGCCGAACCGGGTGCCGACCAGGGCGGTGCGCGAACCGGTGACGTCCTCGAACACCACCGAGCCCACCGAGACGCCGGCGAGGTAGCGTCCTCCCAGTCCGGGAGCGCCGTCGGCGAAGGCGGTGGGGACGCCGAGCAGATCCCCCGACACGGCAGGGTGGAAACGCTCGGCGTCGAACGTGGTGGCCGCGAAGCAGGTCCCGAGGAGGAGGATCACCGGGCGGTCCGACGGCGCCGGAGCAAAAGGGCCGGGAGCGCGCCCCACCATCCGGCGTGGCCGTCCACGGGCATACTGCAGGAGCCCCCGCGGAGCTGGCCGCAGTCCAGATAGCGGTCGGTGGTGACGCAGGCCGGGTAT
>JAYVAS010000733.1:0-3931 GCA_043750895.1 Pseudomonadota bacterium | reverse complement strand
GCGTCGAATCCCGGCTCCTGGAGCGCCGAGAAGGCGGTCTTCACGAACGGAACGCGGGACGCCGCCGCCAACGAGGGGACGGTCGGGCCCAGCCCCTTGGGGTACTGCTCGGTCACCGTGACGGGGATGCCCAGCTCCTCGGAGAGGAAGACGAGGTTCTCGACGCTCCGGAGCGCCGCGCCGCGCGTGCCCTCCGGCATCGCGGCGAAGAGCCGCTCCTGAAAATCGATCACCAGCACCTGCAGCCGCGCGCGTTCGATCCGCATGCGCGCAGCGTAGTCCGTTAAGGGCCCGCCGTGCTTCTCCTGCTCGCTCTCGCCTGCTCGCCCGCCCCGGCGAGCCTGGGTGTGTACCGCTCGGGCCAGAACGCGGTGACGCACGGAGCCCGCGCGGGCACCGTGCGTGCGTGGGGGGCGGCCGGCACCCTGGAGCGGCTCGCGAGCCCCGGCCCCGGCGGGACCACCTTCCTCGGCGAAGCCGGGCCGCTCTGGCTGGTCGATCGGGACGTCCCGGCGCCGCCCAAGGCTCCGGTCGTCGCGGCCCCGATCGTGGAGCGCGCGGGCTGGCGGATGCGCGAGCTGCTCGGCGCCGTGTCCACCGGCGGGCCGGACCCGGTGCGGGGCAGCGGCGTCTACGTGCGCTCGGTGGTGAAGACGCGCCGCGAGAACGCCCCCCCCGTCTACGTGGTGGCCGCCACCCGGGACACCCAGGGGTCCGGGCTTTACAACGGCCCCGCCGAGAAGCGGGAGGGCGCCAACTGCGAGGCTGCGGTCGGCACCATGGACGACAAGGGCGAACGACTGCTCTCCGCGGTGAAGCTGGAGGTGGCCACGCGCCTCTGCGTCGTCCCCACCGTGCTGGGCCCCGTGGACCTCGACGCCAACGGCATCTCCGACGTCCTGGTCTACGGACAGACCGGGCAAAAGGGCTTCCGGGCGTGGTTCGAGCTACACCCGGATGGCACGCTGGTCGCCGGTCCGGCCGACAGCTGGGACACCATCCCATGAGAAGGCCCTCGTGAACCTCGACGGTCAATCGCTCACCCTCGCCGACGTGGTCGCCGTCGCGCGCGACGCCGCCCCCGTCTCGCTCGCCCCCGCCGCCCGCGCGGCCATGGGCCGCACGCGCGCCTGGGTCGAGTCCGTCCTCGCCACCGACCGCCCCATCTACGGCGTGAACACCGGCTTCGGCTCGCTGGCCCGCGTCCGCATCGACCCCACCCTCACCTCCACCCTCTCCCGCAACCTGATCGTCTCCCACGCCGCCGGCATCGGCGCGCCCTCGCCCGACGAGACGGTGCGCGCGATGATGCTGCTGCGCGCCAACGCGCTGGCGCGAGGCGTGTCCGGTTGCCGGGTCGAGCTGGTCGAGACCATCCTCGCCATGCTCGCCGCGGGGGTGACCCCGGTGGTCCCGAGCCAGGGCAGCTGCGGCTCCTCGGGGGACCTCGCGCCCCTCTCCCACCTCGGGCTGGTGCTGTTCGGCGAGGGCGGGCACGCCCGCCTGGGCGCCGAGACGCTCGACGGGCCAGCCGCCATGGCCCGCGCCGGCATCCCCACCCTGGTCCCCGCCGCGAAGGAGGGCCTCGCCGTCACCAACGGCGCGCAGCTCACCACCGCGATCGCCGCCCTCGCGGTGTGGGACGCCGAGGTCGTCCTCCGGGCCGCCGAGGTCGCGGCCGCGATGAGCATCGAGGCGCTGAAGGGGGTCACCCGCGCCTTCCACCCCTCGGTGCACGCGCTGCGCCCCCACCCCGGCGCCATCGCGTGTGCGGCCCGGCTGCGGGCCCTGCTCGCCGGCTCCACGCTGGTGGACTCCATCCCCGACAAGGTGCAGGACGCCTACTCCCTGCGTTGCACGCCGGTGGTGCTCGGCGCCGTCCACGACAGTCTGCGGTACGGCCGGGCGGTGGTCGAGACCGAGGTCAACAGCGTCACCGACAACCCGGTCATGCTGCTCGACGAGCCCGGTCCCAACCACGCGTGGTCGGCGGGGCTGTTCCACGGCGAGCCGGTGGGCATCGTGTGCGACAGCATGAAGATCGCGGTCGCCGAGATTGCCTCGTTGTCCGAGCGTCGCCTGTTCCGGCTCACCACCGGGTCGCTGTCGGCGCGGCTGCCACCCGGGCTCGTCGGGGTGGACCGTCCGGGGCTCGGCCTGCTCTTCCCCCAGACCACCGCCGCCGCGCTCGTCTCCGAGAACAAGGCGCTGGCGTATCCGGCTTCGGTGGACTCCATCCCCACCTGCGAAGACCAGGAGGACCACGTCGCGATGAGCACCACCGCCGCGTGGCGGCTCCGAGAGGTGCTCGACAACACCCGCCGGGTGGTCGCCATCGAGCTGCTCTGCTCGGCGCAGGCCCTGCAGTTCCGGCTGGACGAGGACCCGACGGTCCGGCTCGGCGCCGGCGCCGCCGCCGCGCTTCCCCGCATCCACGCGGTCGGCGGCGAGGTCATGTCGGACCGCATCGAGGCCGTGGCGCGGCTCATCGCCGGCGGCGGACTGGAGGATCTGTGCCCGTCGTCCAGCTGACCGGCCGCACCCTGACGCCCCTGGAGGTCGCTCGGGTGGCGTCGGGCGAGAAGGTCATGATCGACGCGGCTGCCCGTCACCGGATGGTGCGGAACCGCCAGACCTGGTCCGAGGAGCCCAGCATCCTGGTCCAGAAGCGCCAGTACCTGGTGGGAGACGCCGTCCCCGACGAGGCCATCGTGCGCACCTTCATCCTCGGGCACTGCACCGGGGTGGGGGCACCGTTGCCCACGGGGGTGGTCCGTGCGCTGATCGCCTGCCGCGCCAACGTGCTCCTGGGCGGCGCCAGCGCCGTGCGCCCCGAGCTGGTCGAGGCGATGCTCGAGCTCATCAACCAGGACTGCATCCCGGTCGTCCCCTCCCAGGGCAGCGTGGGCGCCGCCGGCGACCTCGCCCCGCTCGCGCACGTCGCCCGCGTGCTGTGTGGCCTGGGCGGCCCCGTGGAAGGCGGGGGCAGCCTCCCGGCCCCGTTCGCGCCGACCCACAAGGAGGCCCTGTCCCTCATCAACGGCGCGACGCTCACCAGCGCGCTCGCGGGGCTGGCGGTGCACCGGACCACGCGGCTGGTGGCGGCGTTGGAGGCGGCGTGTGCGATGACCATGGAGGCGCTGGGCTCCGACGCCGGGGCGCTGCACCCGACCGCTCTCCAGCTGCGCGGTCATCCCGGCGGCTCGGCCACGGGGCACCGCATCTCGGCGCTCCTGGCTGGCTCGGAGCGGGTCAAGCCGGGCAACCCGCCGGGCGCGTTCTCGGTCCGGGCGGCGCCCGCGGTGATCGGCGCCCTGCGCGACGCACTGGCGCACGTCGAGCTGGTGGTGGGCCGGGAGCTGAACGGCGCCTGTGACAACCCGCTCTGGATCGACGAGCAGGTCGTCGAGACGGGCAACTTCCACGGCGCGCCGGTCGCGCTGGTGTTGGACTACCTCCGCATCGCGATCGTGCAGGCCATCTCCCAGTCCGAGCGCCGTACCTACCGACTCGCCACCGGCCACCTCACCGGGGACCTCCCCAGCTTCCTCGTCGAGGGGACCGGGCTGAACTCCGGGCTCATGCTGGCGCAGTACACCGCGGCGTCGCTGGTGTCGGAGTGCAAGGGGCTGGCCCATCCGGCGGTGGTGGACTCCATCCCCACGGTGCAGCACCAGGAGGACCACGTCTCCATGGGCCCCATCGCGGGGCGGCTCACCCTCCGGGTGATCGAGGCCGCGGCCGACGTCGTGGCCATCGAGGCGCTCTTCGCCGTACAGGCCCTCGACTTCCGACGCGACGGCCTCTCGTTCCCCGGCGGCGTCCGCACCGAGGGTGCGCCCACCACCCTCGCGCCCGGAATCGAGGCGCTCCACGCCTCCTGGCGCGCCCGGGTCCCCCGCTGGATCGACGACCGGATTATGGAGCCCAC
>JAYVAS010000732.1:0-3169 GCA_043750895.1 Pseudomonadota bacterium | reverse complement strand
GCCGGCGAATGACCGAGCTGCACCTTGGGGAGGCGGGCGACGACCGCGGCCACCACGACCAGCAGGATCAGGATGGGCAGGAGCTGTTCGAGCCAGGCGGGCATGGGAGGGCCTCGGAGGACAGCCGGTCTACCACAAACCGCTCCCGGAATCCGTCACGTCCAGGTGGCAAACGCACGCTCCGCCCCACGCGAGGATCGCCGCCGGGTGCGGCGCTCCCCTCCGTCCGCCCGCGCCTACAGGATCCCGTACTCCGGGCCGTTCCCGCCCTCGGGCGGGACCCAGGTGATGATCTGGTAGGGGTCGCGGATGTCGCAGGTCTTGCAGTGCACGCAGTTGGAGAAGTCGATGCGCAGCTCGAGCCGGTGCGTCGTGGCGTTCTCCTCCATGTTGTAGACCTGCGCGGGGCAGAACCGGGTGCAGGGATTCCCGTACTCGGTCGCGCACTGGGTGGCGCAGATCTCGGTGTCCACCACGTGGAGGTGCGCGGGCTGCTTCTCCTCGTGCTTGGTGGCCGAGTGGTACACGTCGGTGAGCTTGTCCACGAGGTAGGTGCCGTCGTAGACGAGGTCGTCCCGGGCCGGGAAGTCCCGGTTGCCGTGGACGGCCGCCTTCCGCTTCATGCCCTCGTAGTCGGCGTGGAAGGGCTGGGTCTCCCCGGGGCCGAACAGCATCTGAAGCCCGACCGCCGCCATGCCGCCGATGACGCCCTTCTCCATCGACGCGTGGAAGTTCTTGGACTCCTCCATCTCCACTCGGACCCAGCTGGCGTCCACGCGGGCCTTGTAAGCGGAGAGCACGGCCGCCGAGGTTTCGTTGCGCACCAGCGCGTCGAACGCCGTCTCGGCCGCCAACATCCCCGACTTCATCGACAGGTGGATGCCCTTGATGCGTGCCGGATTGAGGAAGCTCGCCGAGTCGCCGCAGATCATGGCGCCGTCCGCGTACAGCGTCGGGATGGAGGCCCACCCGCCCACGGTCACGGCCTTGGCGCCGTACTTGACCACCTTGCCCGCACCGAGCTTCTTGCGCATCCACGGGTGGTTCTTCAGCTTCTGCAGCAGGTAGTGCGCGTCCATCGCGGGGTCGTAGGCGTCCAGGCCGACGAGCAGGCCGATGGCGTACCGATCCTCGGCCAGCGAGTAGATGAACGCGCCGCCGAAGGTCTTGAGATCGAGCGGGTACCCGAAGGTGAGGAAGACCTCGCCCTTCTTGACCGTGCCCTTGGGCATCTCGATGACCTCTTTGACGCCGATCTCGTAGGCCATGGGCTGGCTGTCGTGGTCGAGCCCCTTCCGGTTGATGAGCTGCCGGGTGAGCGTGCCGCGCGGCCCCTCCCCCAGCACCGTGATCCGGGCCGTGATGTCGATGCCCATCTCGTAGTTGCCCTTCGGCTTTCCGTCGGGGCCGATGCCCTTGTCCCCGGTGCGGACGCCGACCACCTCGCCGTTCTCCCCCCACAGCAGGGAGGTGGCGGCGAAGCCGGAGAACAGCATGATGCCCATCTCCTCGGCCTTGACCGCGAGCCACTTCTGCAGCTTGGCGATGGAGATGATGGGGTTCCCGTGATCCTCGAGACCCGGCGGCATGGCCGGAGCGGGGATGCACAGCGTCTCGGTAAGGACCAGGAAGGTCTCTTCTTCGACGGTGCGCTCGACGAAGGTGGGCTCCATGTTGCGCCAGTCGGGCAACAGCTCGTCCAAAGCGCGCGGGTCGAGGACCGCGCCCGAGATGGCGTGGGAGCCGATCTCGGAGCCCTTGTCCATCAGGGCGATGGTCAGCTCCTCGAGCTTCGGCCCCGGCTGGGTTCCGGCGTCGACCGCCGCATTGTGCGCCTGGATCTGCTGCATCAGGCGAATTGCGCCGGCGAGGCAGGCCGGACCGCCTCCCACAAACAGAACGTCCACGGGCATCGCTTCGCGCTGCATCGTCACTCCGAGGGGACCGGCGGTTTATCAGCTTATGTCTCGCCGGTCGACGTGCCGATCGACCCGGGCTACGACAGCCTAGGAAGGACCCGGTGCCCGTCAAGCTCAAGATCGTCCTCGGCCTGTTTCTGTCGCTGGTCGGCCTCGACCAGCTCTCGAAGATCTGGGTCGTGCGCACGCTCGACTACGGCCGGGATGAACTCTCGATCATCCCCGGCTTTCTCTCGTTCGTGCACGCGCAGAACCCCGGCGCCGCGATGGGTCTCTTCACGTCGTTCACCTACCGCCTGCCGCTGTTCCTGGTGTTCACGGTGGCCGCCGTGTGGGTGCTGTGGACGATGTACCGCCAGATCGCGGACACCGACCGGCTCCAGGCGTCGATGGTCGGCTGCATCCTGGCGGGCGCGGTCGGGAACCTCATCGACCGGGTCCACAAGCAGTCCGTCACCGACTTCATCCGGGTCTACACCGAGAACCACGGCGTGGTCGCCTGGCTGCACGGGTACGGGCTCCCTGCCGAGTGGCCCACGTTCAACATCGCGGACACGGCCATCGTGATCGGGGTCGGGCTCTACGTGGTCCACTACCTGTTCGTGGAGCGTCCCGCCGCCAAGGCGCTCGCCAGCGGGACCCACCAGTGAGCGCGCCCATGCCCCCGAAGACCCGATGGCTGCTCACCGCGCTGACCATCGGCCTCGTGGTCGATCAGGTCTCCAAGGCGTGGACCCGTACGCTCGACCTCCGCACCGGCGAGGTCGTCCTCATTCCCGGCTGGCTGTCTCTGGTCCACGCCCAGAACAAGGGCGCGGCGTTTTCGATGTTGGCGGACTCTCCGTACCGCCTGCCCTTCTTCGCCGTGTTCACCGTCGTCACCGTGGTCGCCCTGTTCCTGGTGTGGCGCGCCACGGAGCCGGAGGATCGCTGGACGGGGCTCGCGATCGGGCTCTTCCTCGTCGGCGCGCTCGGCAACGCCATCGACCGCACCTGGCAGGGCTACGTCACCGACATGGTGAAAGTGGCCGCCGGGGCACACGGCCCCGAGTGGTGGCGCGCCCTGCACCTGGAGCTGGTGGGGTCGCCGATCTACCCGATCTGGAACGTGGCCGACGCCGCCATCGTCTGCGCGGTCCCGCTGTACCTGTTCACGACGGTGTTCAAGCGGGACGCCCCGCCCAGCGCGGCCGACGAGGACCCTGCCGACGCCACCGCGGCCGACCCCCTCGAGTCCAACGCTCCCTAGC
>JAYVAS010000731.1:0-5140 GCA_043750895.1 Pseudomonadota bacterium | reverse complement strand
ACCGCCCTGCCCGCCTGCCCGGACGCCGACGACGACCGTCTCTACAGCCTCGCCATGACGATCCGCGGCCACAGCGTCGGGGGCCTCGCGGCGGTCTCGCTGACCGCAGACGGCTTCACCCTGGCCGCGCTCTCCCCTGCGGGTCCGGAGCTGTTCACGGTCCGCCGGGCGGGCACCACCACCACGGTGAGCAGCCCGCTGCCCGAATGGACGCCCTGGCTCGAGCGGCTGCCCTTCGAGCGGGATCTCCGCCTGGTCAGCCCGACCATCACTGGCTCGTGTGCGCGCGCCGACGGTCGGATCCGCGTGGTCGACAGCGGGCGCCGGTGGCGGGGGCACGGGGGGCCCGCCCGGGCCGCCCAGGATGCTGAGGGGCGCTGGGTGTTGCACGATCCCTGGCGCGGCTACACGCTGATCCTGAAGGAGGCCGGATGACCCGCATCGCGGTGTTGGTCCCGACCTACAACAACGCGGGCTCCATCGACGCGGTGGTCCGGGGCTGCGTGAGCGCGGGTCTGCCCGTATACGTGGTCGACGACGGCAGCACCGACGGCTCCGGGCCCCTCGCCGCCGCGGCGGGCGCGACCGTGCTCACCCACCCCCAGAACCGGGGCAAGGGCCGGGCGCTGCTGACGGGCATGCGGACGCTGCACGACGCCGGCTACACGCACGCGATCTGCCTCGACGCCGACGGACAGCACGATCCCGCCGACATCCCCGACTTCGCGGCGGCCATCCTCGCCGAGCCCGAAGCGATCCAGGCCGGGCTGCGCGATCTGGCCACCGCGCCGGGCATCTCCCGCTTCGGCCGGCGGTTCTCGAACTTCTGGATCTGGGTGGAGACGGGATGGCGGGTGGCTGACAGCCAGTGTGGGTTCCGGAGCTACCCGCTGGCCTCCGTCCTCGACCTCGGCCTCGGCGGAGACCGCTACGACCTCGAGGTGGAGGTGCTCACCCGCGCCCTCTGGGCCGGCGTGCCGGTGCGCGACCGGCCGTGCCGGGTCTACTACCCGAAGCCCGAAGACCGGGTCACCAGCTTCCGGCCTTTCGTGGACAACGCCCGGATCTCCTGGATGAACGCCCGCCTCGTCGTCCGTCGCATCCTGGACCCGCGGCTCTGGCCGCCCGCCCGGGGGACGGGCCGTTGGGCGGGGACCCGGGGCACCGGCTGGGGCTGGCGCCTGGTCATCCTCCTGCTCAGGCTGCTCGGACGGAAGGCCGCCTACGTGGTCGTGGACGGGCTCGCCCTCTGGTACTGGCTCGTGGCGCGGGCCGCGCGCGGGAACGTCGCCCTCTACCAGCAGCGCCTGGGCATCGCGCCCCGTCCGTACCCGGTGTTCCGCAGCTTCGCGCGCGCGCTCATCGATCGGTTCACCTTCCTGCTGCACGGCCCACCCGCGTTCACCTACAGCCGGGAGGGCGTCGCCCCGCTCGTGGCCCAGTTCAACCGCAACGAGGGCGCCGTGCTGCTCTCGGCCCACCTTGGCAACATCGAAGTCTCCAGCGGCGACTCCGGCACCCAGGCCCGCATCGGACGCGTCCACACCGTGCGTTTTCTGGCCCCGGGAGACCACGCTCATGACGTGCTCGACCACTTCCCCGACACCTGGCGCCCCCCGACCATCGCCGTCAACCAGGCGGACGGCTTCGCCGCGCTCGCCATCGTCCGCGCGTTGCGGGCGGGGGCGATCGTCGCCATGCACGGTGATCGCCGGGTAGACGACCGCACGGTGCGCGTCGACTTCCTCGGCCACCCGGTGGACTTTCCGGCGGGGCCCTGGCTGGTGGCCGCCCTGGCCCGGGTGCCGGTGTACGTGGTCGGCAACTTCAAGGAGGGCGCCGACGGGTACCGGATGGTCGTCGCCCCTCCGGTCTTTCCGCGCTTCGACCGGGGGGAGGACCGCGACGCGCAGATCCGGGGGTGGGCCCAGGGCTACGCCGACCTGATCGCGACCTGGGCCAGCCGCTACCCGGAGCAGTGGTACAACTTCCACCCCTTCTGGGCCGATCAGCCGGCGGCGACGGAGTCCTTGCCGGCGGCGACGACGAGCTCGCGCACGTAGTCGTGCATCTGGCCCACCGTGGTGAGCGCGCGGGCACGCTGGTCGTCCACCCGGATCTGGAAGCGCTTCTCGATGGCGATCAGGAGGTCGGCGGCGTCGAGGCTGTCGAGGTCCAAGTCGTCCCGCATCCGCGCCTCGGGGGTGATCAGCGCCGGATCGACCTCGAACTGGCTGACCAGGATCGCGTTGAGCTCGTCGATGATGACTTCGGCCGCCTGCACTGGCCCTCCGGGAAGCCTGCTAACCCGCAGGCGGGATGACGCGCCGATCACTCCGCGCGACCGAGCACCACGCTCGCGTTGATGCCACCAAAGGCGAAGTTGTTGGACACCACGCGGTCGACCCTCCGTACCAACGGCTCCCGCAAAAGTTGGAGACCGGAGACGTCGGGATCGCGGAGGTTCCGCGTGCCGGGAAGGACGCCGCGGGCCATCGCGATCAGGGACAGGGTGGCCTCGATCCCGCCGCACGCCGCCAGCGTGTGGCCAAAGTGGCCCTTGAGGCTCGACACCGGCGTCTCCCCCCCGAACACGCTCGCGGTGGCGGACGCCTCGGCAGCGTCACCCACCACCGTCCCCGTCGCGTGCGCGTTGACGTAGCCGACGTCGGCGGGGGAGAGCCGCGCGTCGTCCAGCGCCCGTCGCATCGCCTGAGACATCCCCTCGGGCTCGGGCGAGCTCATGTGGGTGGCATCACAGCTCTCCCCGTAGCCGAGCACCTCGCCGAGCACGGTCGCGCCGCGCGCGCGGGCGTGGTCGAGGGTCTCGAGCACGAGCATGGAGGCGCCTTCGGCCACCACCACGCCGTCGCGGCTGCGATCGAAGGGCGCCGGGCGTGCGCTGGGATCGTCCGCCCACCCCCGCGCCGCCGCCCCCACCAGATCGAAGGTCGCGGCGCCGAGCACCGACAGCTCGTCGGCGCCACCGCAGATCACCACGTCGGCGCGACCGAGCCGGAGCAGGTCGAGTCCGATGCCGAGGGCCTGGTTGGAGATCGCGCACGCGCAGGCCGGGGTGTGCACCGGGCCCGTCACGCCGAACACCAGCGCGAGGTGGGCGGGCACGGTGTGGCTCATCACCCGCAGGAACACCGTACCCGACACCCCGCGGATGCTCCCGGTGCCGATGTACTCCCGAAAGAAGGCCTCCATCGCGTCCGGGGAGCCCGTCGTAGAACCGGCGGCGATGGCGGTGCGCCCCGACTGGAGGGTGGCCGCGTCGATGCCCGCCATGGCGATGGCGTCAGCGGCCGCCGCGGCCGCATACTGCGACATCCGCGACATCGACCGCCGGAACTTACGCGGGATGCGCTGCAGTTCGAAGCCGTCGACCGCACCGCCGATCCGAACGCCCAGGCCCTCCACGGCGGCCAGGGACGGGAGGGTCCGAATTCCGCTCGCCCCGGCCAGCACCGCGTCGAAGACCCGGTCGGGGTCGCTGCCCAGGGGCGTGACCAGCCCGAAGCCCGTCACCACCACGCGCGTCCGTGCTTCCTTCATGCCGCCCGCAGCTCCGCGATCATCTGGTCCATGCCGATCATCCCGCCCACCGCGGCGCACGCGCTCATCATCGCCCCGCAGATCCCCGGGAACGCCACCGCCTGACCGATCTGGACCAGGTGGCGGACGCGCAGGAGCATCGGCAGCCGGTACCGCCCCATCTGGTCGACGGCGTGGTGATGGCCGTAGGTCGCGCCCCGGGGGACCCCGGTGTAGTGCGCCAGGGTGAGCGGGGTGCTGCCCTCGGCGCGGAGGATCTCCCAGTCGGGGAAGTCCGCCTGGATGACCGCGAGCACGCGGGCGAGCATCGCCGCCTTGGCCTCCGTGTAGTCGGCCCCCCGCACGGGCGCGCCGCCCGGGTGCTTCCCGAGGTCGCCCTCGAAGCTCTCCCAGAAGCCCTGATCCGTCGGGGTGAGGCCGAGGACGACGCCCTCGCCCTCGTCCCGGGTGGCCGGCGCGGTCAGGAAGTAGAACGGGACGCCGTTCCCCCCGTCCATCCGGTCGATGTCCTCGTGCGCGAAGCGGTACAGGTTGCGGCCCCGCAGCGCGTCGAGGTTGCCCCGGACCCGCAGGTACAGCCCGAAGTGGCCCCGGCCCGGACGCGCGGCCAGGACCCGCTCCTGGTAGGCCGGCCGCGTCGACCCGGGGGGCAGCAGCTCCAGCACCCGACGCGGATGGAGGTTGGCGTAGATCAGATCGGCGGGGAAGCGCCGGCCGTCGGCCACGTCCACCCCGACGGCGACGCCGTCCTCGACCCGGATCGCGGTGGCCTCGGTGCGCAGCAGCACCCGCCCGCCCAGCTCCCTCACCCGGGCACACAGTACCTGGGCGAGGTGATCTCCACCCCCGCCGATGGTGGCGGCGCCAGTGAGGAAATGGTCGGTGACGACCGCGTGGATCCCGAACGGCGCCTCGTGGGGGGCGACGCCGTACAGCGGGGCGCCGTGGCCGCCGATCACCGCACGGATCCGGGGCGTGGTGAAGCAGGTGGCGAGGACGTCGCCGAGGGTGCGGCTCTCCCACGGGAGGGGGGCGTCGGCCGCCACCGTGGGGTCCAGGGTGTACAGGCCGTAGCAGGCCACCGCCGCCCGGTGGAGCGCGACGTAGGCGTCGACGCCGGCTGCCTCGTGCGGGAAGGCCTCCTTGAGGCGGGCGGCCCAGCGGTCGAGCCCGGCTGGCACCCGAAACTCGAAGTCCGGAAAACGGAGGACGTCGAAGCCGTCGGGATCGAGCGGGGTGAGCCGGATGGCGTCGGCCACGCCGAGGTGGCGGAGCAGCTTGGCGAAGGACCCGTCGGGCCCGGCGCTGCCGACGTAGTGGAAGCCGGTGTCGTAGCCGAGGCCCCGCCGGAAGAAACGGTGCAGGCAGCCGCCGGCCCGGTAGTGCTGCTCGAGCACGGTGACGCGCCAGCCGCGCTGACCCAGCAGGATGGCCGCGCACAGCCCCCCCGCGCCCGAGCCGATGACCACCAGCTCCTTCACGCCCCCTCCGCCACGAGCACGGCCTGGAGCTCGGCGGTGCAGGCCACGCGCCCCCCCACGGCGATGCGCCCGCGGGCGAGGGTGAGGCCGAAGCGCCG
>JAYVAS010000730.1:0-21069 GCA_043750895.1 Pseudomonadota bacterium | reverse complement strand
GGGCCGACGCGTCCGGGTTTCGGAAGCCGGACGACCTGACGTGGTACGTGGAGAGCCGTCCCATGTATGACCTCCAGTTCGTCGAGAAGCCGGGCATCGCGTTCGTATCCCAGGTGCCGCTGGACCAGGTGCTGGCCGAGCCGCCCCCGTGGCTCGAGCTCGAGGACTACTACCTGACCCACTACAGCGCCGTCCCCGACGCGCTGCGCGCCCTCGCGGAGTCGCCGGCCTACACGCTCGTCCACACCGAGTCCGCGGTCGACGGCCCGGTGGACGCGGCCTGGTTCGACCAACAGGACGCCCTCTACCTGCCGGCCGGCAACTTCGGCGGCTTCGTGCGCATGGGCCCCACGCTGCGCCTGTACCGCCGGAATCCCGAATGACCGCCACCCCCGCCGCATCGGAAGCCTCGCTCATCGTTCGGTTTCGTTCCTGGGTCGCGTGGGCCATCGCCATTGCCGCGGTGCTCTACGTGGCCGGGTCGGTCTGGGCCGGGTTCGACAAGGTCGGCGCCGCCCTGCGCCACTACGCGTGGCCGTCCTACGCCATCGTCCTCGCGCTCACGCTGGTGAACTACGGGCTTCGTTTCTGGAAGTGGCACTACCTGACCCACCGGCTGGGCGTCCGGCTGCCCTTGAACGAGAGCGCCATCGTGTTCGCGTCGGGGCTGGCGATGGTCATCTCACCGGGAAAGGCGGGCGAGCTGCTCAAGCCCTACCTGGTGCGGGAGCGGACGGGCGTGCCCATGACCCGGACCATCCCGGCGCTCATCACCGAGCGGCTCACCGACGGCATCGCGGCGCTGATCCTCGCCGCGATCTCGGTGAGCACCTATGCCGGCGAGCACGCCTCCTGGGTGTACGGGACGATCGGCTTCATCGCCGTTGGTCTGGCCATCCTCGCCCATGGTGGCGCGTCGCTGGCCATCCTCCACCTGCTCCAGCGCCTCCCGGGGGTCGGGCGCTTCGCGACCCGGTTGGAGGAGATGTACGGCGCCATGCGCCTCTGCCTCGCCCCGGGGCCGCTGTTCCTGACGCTCGGCGCGAGCATCGTCGCGTGGGGCGCGGAGTGCGTCGGGTACAAGATCGTCTTCGCCGGCTTCGGCTTCGACGCCTCGTTGGACCTGTCCACCTTCCTCTACGCCTTTGCCACCGCCGCGGGCGGCCTCATGCCCGGCGGCATCGGGGTCGCCGACTCGATCCTGGTCGGGCTGCCCCCGCAGTTCGTCCCTGGCCTCGACGTGGGCACCGCGGTGGCGAGCGCGCTGCTGATCCGCGTGGCGACGCTGTGGTTCGGGGTGCTGATCGGCGCCGTGGCCCTGGTCTACGCGGCGAAGCTGCTCGACCGCCCCATCGGGTCTCCGCCGGTGGTGTGAGCGCTCAGCTCGGCTTGTCGCGGTTGTTGCGCAGGGGCACGCGTTCGCCCCAGAAGGCCTTGAGCGCGGCCGCGTAGCCGGCGGGATCGTCCACCATCACGTAGTGGCGGCCGGGCAACGAGTGGAAACGCCCGTCGAGACGGCGGGTCAGCTCGCGCGCCTGGGCGGGCAGCACGAACTGGTCGTCGCGGCCCCAGAGGCACATCACCGGCACGTCGAGCTTGAGCGCCGCGAGCCGCCGCATCGGGATCTCGTGCGCCGTGCGGCGCATGCGGGCGGGCATGTCCTTGGGGAGCGGCATCGACGCCACGAAGGCGGCGCGCTTCTCGGCGGAGATGCCGCGCTCGAGCCACAGCCTGCCGCCGAAGGCCCGGTAGAAGAACAGCTCGAGCCCCGGCATGGCGGTGAGCTTGGCGCCGATCCAGCCCCAGCCCAGCCAGGTCGAGGTGAGGGTGAGCGAGCTGACGGGGTGCTGCTCGGCGTAGAGCGCAGCGAGCACGCCGCCCCAGTCGTGGCCCACCAGGTGGGGTCGGTCCAGCCCCAGCGCCGCCAGCGCGGCGACCTGGGCGTCCACCCCGGCGACGTGGGGGGCCGAGGCGTACCCGGGCAGATCCGGGGCGTGCACGTCGAAGTCCCCCAGGTGGGGCAGGACTCCGTCCCACAGCCGGCCTGAGGTGGGGACGCCGTGGAGGAGGAGGACCGGAGCGCGGGCTACCGGCACGATTGTGTGTAGGTCGACGTACTCTCGTTGCACGACGTGTAGGGGAAGCCGGAGAGCGAGCAACTCGTCAAGTACGATCCGTTTCCGGCGCAGCCGGGGTCACGACTGGCCCAGCCGGTCGTGTAGGGGCAGGTGAACAGGTCCCAGGAGCAGGATCCGGTCGCCGTGTAGTAGTGCGATTCGGTGCCATCGCAGTTGTAGTCGTAGCTCCCGTCGCCGCGGGAGCTGGCGTACCAGGTCGTGGCCGAAGGGTTCGCGCTGGAGTTGTAGTCGTAGCAGTCGTTGTTGTACGCGCTCCGGTAGTAGCCCGAGGAGCTGCACAGACACGAGCTGGTCGAGGTGCCGTACCCGTCGTTGTCGTAGTCGTAGTAGTAGGTCAGGCAGCCGGAGGCGCCCGCCTCGTCCAGGTTGCCGTCACAGTCGTTGTCGTAGCCGTCACAGCTCTCGGTCGCGACCGGGGAGATGGCGGTGGTGGTGTCGTCGCAGTCGCCGGCGTTCTCCGAGTAGCCGTCGCCGTCGTCGTCGTAGTTGTTGGTACCTTCGTCGACGATGCCGTCACAGTCGTTGTCCAGGCCGTCCTCGACCTCGGTGGCGCCCGGGTGCGAGTTGCTCGACGCGTCGTTGCAGTCGCCGTCGATCTCGGTCCAGCCGTCCCCATCGTCGTCGTAGCAGGAGGTGTTCTCGTCGATGGTGCGGTCGCAGTCGTTGTCGATGCCGTCGCACACCTCGACAGCGCCTGGGTAGGTGCTGGCGCTGGTGTCGTCGCAGTCGCCGTCGAGCTCGCTCACTCCGTCGCCGTCGTCGTCGTAGGCGACCGTGCCGTCATCCACGAGGCCGTCGCAGTCGTCGTCGCGCTCGTTGTAGTACTCCTCCGCCTCGGGGCTCACCGACGCGTCGGCGTCGTTGCAGTCGCCCTGATCCTCGGTCCAGCCGTCGCCGTCGTCGTCCCGGGCGTCCCCCGAGATCACGGTGAAGTAGTAGTCCTCCGAGGTGGTCAGGCCGTCGCGATCGGTGACGCTGAACACGAGGTGGTGATCGTCGACGGACAGCTCCTGGGTGCACTCGGCCAAGCCGGACGCGTCCGGGGCGGGGGTGCAGAAGACGCCGTCCACGTCGGACTCGAAGCTGACCGAGAGCGCCTCGGGCGGATCCTGCTGGTCCTCCACGTCGACCGCGAAGCGGAAGGACTGGCCTTCCACGCCGCTCTCTCCGGATGCGGGGTGGATGATGTTCAGCGTCGGGCTGTCCGGGACCTCGTTGATGGTGAGCGTGACCGTGGCCTCGCCGGTCTGGGCGGCGGAGTCCGTCACCTTGAGCGTCATCACGTGGTTGCCGTAGGACAGCGACGCGGTCGAGTAGAGGATCTGACCCGCCGAGTCGGCGCTGGTGGCGCCCGGGAGCTCCCCGTCGATGGACGAGATCCACTGGATGCCGAGGTCGGTGGACGGGGTCTGGGCGTCGTCGCATACCGCGATGAAGTCGATCTGCTGCCCTTCGTCGAAGGTGGAGCCGGTGGCCGGGGACGAGATGCTCGCGGTGGGCTTGGTGTCGAAGGTGCCGAGCTTCTGATCGCCATTGCAGGCAGTCAGTAGCAGCAGGGGAAGGGCGGTCCGAAACATGGGGGTCCTCGACATCTCGCTCCTACGATACCCCACTCGGTCGGATGACGGGGGGCCGTGGGGAGCGGCGACCGAAGTTGCAGTTGATAACGAAAGTCATTATCAAGATTGCATGGTCCTCCTCCTCCTCGCCTGCGCCCCACAGTCCGTTGATTCTGCCGGTCCCCTCGCCGGGTTGGTGGTGGTCGCGGAGGACAACTCCGACGACCCGATCGCCGGCATCGACGCGGACTGGATGGCCCGCTTTGACCTGGGTGATGCAGCCTTCGAAGCTCCGTTTCGGGAGACGCAGGGGCTCGGCCCCGTCTTCATCCGCGCCTCGTGCGCCTCCTGCCACGCCGGCGACGCCCGTGGGCCCGGCGTGGTGATCAAGATGAGCGTGCCGGACGACGCCGCCGCCGAAGCCGAGCTCTTGCCCTATGGGCATACCGAGCGCCCTTACGTCGCGGGGGGAGCCACCACCCCGCTCGTCGCCCCCGATGACGCGCGCCTGCTCCTCACCACCCGATCGCCGCCCGCCGTGTACGGGCGGGGCTACCTCGAGGCCGTCGCCGACCAGACCATCCTCGACCTCGCCGACGCGCAGAGCGCCGAAGGGCTTGTCTCGGGCCGGCCCAACCTGGTGACCTGCGACTTCGAAGCCAACCCCGAGAGCCTTTTCCCCACCTGCACCCCGGGTGAAACGGTGGTCGGTCGGTTCGGCCTGCGTGCGCGCATCCCCACGCTCGATGGCTTCGCGGCGGACGCCTACCAGGGGGACATGGCGATCACCAGCCCCATGCGCCCCAACGAGCTGCCGAACCCGGACGGCCTCACGGACGACGCGTTCCCCGGGGTGGACATCGACCTCGAGACGGTCAACGTCACCGCCGACTACATGCGCCTGCTCGCCATCCCCGACCGCGACTCGGTCGACGGCGCGACGCTCTTCGGCGACGCGGGCTGCGACACCTGCCACACCCCGTCGCTCCCGACCCGTCCGGACTGGCCGGTCCCGCAGCTCGCCGGCATCGACGCGCCGGTCTACTCGGATCTCCTCCTCCACGACATGGGGGAGGGCTATGCCGATGGGCTCGCCGACTACGACGCGTCTGGCGGCGAGTGGCGCACCGCTCCGCTCATCGGTCTCCGGTTCCTCGTGAACTACATGCACGACGGCCGGGCGCAGAGCGTCGAGGCCGCCATCGAGGCGCACGGCGCCGCCGGCTCCGAAGCGGCCTTTTCGGCCGAGCGCTACGCCGCCCTGTCCGACGCCGACCGGGCCACCCTCCTCACCTTCCTGGAGTCGCTGTGATCCTCTCCCTCCTGATTGCTTGCCAGAACGACAACGACCAAGCGGTGGACCCTGAGACCGCCGCCATCCTCGCGGTGAAGGACTACACCGCCGGTCAACTCGACGGCCTCGCCGGGGCCGCCCTCGCCATCCAGGCCGCCGCCCCCAGCCCCGACGCCGACGGGTGGGGCGCGGGCGAGACCGCCGACGTGGAGGCCTCCTGGTCGGACGCGCGGAACGCCTACGAGCGGGTGGAGGGGGCCATCGCGGTGCTTTTCCCCGACCTCGACGCGTCTACCGACGAACGCTACGACGGTTTCATCGCCGAGGGACCGGACGAGGACCTGTTCGACGGGGAAGGCGTCATCGGCGTGCACGCCATCGAGCGGATTGTGTGGGCCGATCGCCACCCCGACTACGTCGTCGCCTTCGAGTCGGCGCTGCCCTTCTACACCCCGGCGGCGTTCCCCGCGTCGGAGGCCGAGGCCGCCGCTTTCCGGGACGAGCTCTGCCAGCGCCTGGTGGACGACACCGCCACCATGGCGTCCGAGTTCGCGCCGCTCGCCCTCGACTCGGCCGCCGCGTTCCGGGGCGTGATCGGTTCGATGGCCGAGCAGTACGAGAAGGTCGCGCTGGCGTCCACCGGCGAGGACGAGTCCCGCTACGCCCAACACACCCTCGCCGACATGCGCGCCAACCTCGAAGGAGGGGAGGAGGTGTTCGGGGCCTTCGACGCTTGGTTGGAGGCCACCGAGGGCGGGGAGGCCGTCCACGACGAAATCCACGCGGGCTTCGAGCGGGTCGCAGCCGGCTACGCGGCGGTGAGCGGAGACGCGATCCCGACCGTCCCCGAGACCTGGAACCCGGACGCACCCTCCGAAGCGGACCTGGCCACCGACTACGGCAAGCTGTGGGCCATGCTCTCCACGGAGGCCGACCCCACCATCGAGGGCTCGCTCGTCGCGCGCATGGGCGCCGCAGCCGACCTGCTGGGTATCCCCCAGATCCCCGAGTAACGGGTGATCCTGCTGCTCCTCGCCTGCCTCGACCACGACCCCATCCCCGGGGGCGCCGGGGACAGCTTCGTAGCCATGCAGGTGGACTTCGCGGAGTTCCGCTCCTGGGCGTCGATTTCCGTGCCGGAGGAGACCGGCCATCCCGAGGGCGCGCGGGAGGTGTTCCTGAACGCCGCGCCCGACGCCGGTGCCCCCGCATTTCCGGTCGGGACGGTGATCGTGAAGACCATCGCCACCGCGACCGGGGAGGACATCCACGCGATGGTCAAGCGCGGGGGGGGCTACAACGCGGCCGGCGCGGTGGGGTGGGAGTGGTTCGAGCTGGTGGTCGCCGACGACGGCACGCCGGTCATCCTGTGGCGGGGCGAGGTCCCGCCGGACGGGGAGAGCTACGGGCAGCTCCCCGGCCAGACCGCCGACACCGGCGGCGCCGAGGGGGACTGCAACGTGTGCCACGGAGCGGTGTCCGGCAACGACTACGTGCACAGCGTGGGGCTCTGATGGACGCGGTCGAGGTCGGCGTGCCGGTGGACGACGCGGCGCTCACCCGGGGGTTGCAGGACGCCCGGATGGCCGCTTCGGGCACGGTGGTGGGCGGGTACACGCAGATCCAGGCGCAGTGGCTGGCGGTGGGGGCGGAGCACGACATCTCCGGAACGGCCAGCGTGCGCCGCCTGGTGCTCTTCGTGTCCCACGACTTCAGCGGCTGGGGCGTCCCCATCCGCGTCTACAGCGAGCTGGAGTGGGAGAACGCGGTGGCGGGGGACGGGCAGCCCGGCTCCGCCGAGGTCGAGCAGGCCTTCCTCGAGTGGCGCCTCGCCGGGGACCTCGCGTCGATGCGCGCCGGGCTGGTGGTGCTGCCCATGGGCATCATCAACCAGTGGCACGAGCCGCCGGTGTTCAACGGGGTCGAGCGCCCCTCCTTCGACCAGCTCCTGATCCCGTCCACCTGGCGCGAGCTCGGGGTCGGGTTCGTGGGGCGGCCCGGGCCCGTCCGCTACGAGCTCTACGCCACCACCGCGCTGGATCCGCGCAACTTCGACGACGCGGGCATCGTCAACGGCCGCACCCTGGGTGCGGTGTCTCCCGCCGAGGCGGTGGCCTTCACCGGTCGGGTGGAGGTCGAGCCGACCCTCGGCCTCGTCGTCGGGGGCTCCGGCTACGCGAGCGATACCGGTCCGGCCGGCGACTGGTACGACGCCGTCGGGGACAAGCTGAAGCTCTCCCTTCCCGTCCTCGGGGTCTCGGCCGACGCCCGGTGGCGGGGGAACGGGCTGGAAGCGCGGGCAGTCGGGGCGTACTGGTCCTTGCCGGAGTCCGACGACCTCATGGAAGCCCTCAAGGCGGATGGCAGTCCGTGGTTCCCCGAGGGGGCGGGTGCGGTGCCCACCAGGATGATCGGCGGCTACGTCGAGGCCGGCGTCAACGTGCTCTGGTTCTCCGAGACCACCCAGGAGCTGGTGCCCTTCGCGCGCCTCGAACACTACGACACCCAGCTCGGCGTCCCCGACGGCCAGACCGCCAACCCCCTCCGGACGGTGGACGAGGGCACGTTCGGGTTGACCTACCGGCCGCTTGCCAACGTGGCCTTCAAGGCCGACGTACAGCTGCGCGACCGGCGCTACGGTGACGACGAGCTGGGGTGGAACGTCGGGTTCGGGTACATGTTCTGAGCAGCGGCGGACGGGGTGTTCGCGGGGTACGGGGAGTAGTCCGCGGGGTTGCCGCCGGTGCCCGCCGCGTCGATGAGCCCCAGCGCCGCCACCCGATTCACGAGCTCCGCGGGCAGTCCAGCGGCGCGGGCGGCGTCCACGCTCCCGAACCCCACGATCGCGGCCACCTCGGGGGGCACGCTTCCCACCGTGAGCCGCCCGCCCACCGCGGCGTAGAGCACGCCTCTGCGCACCTCCACCCAGCCTTCCCCCTGCCGACGCACCGGCACCGTGAAGTCGGGTCGCGGGTTCACCACCAGCGCGGCCATGATCGCGGTCAACCACTCGGCCTCCCGCACCGCCGGGTCCCCGATTCCGACTTCTTCGCAGTGACGAAACACCGCCTCCTCGATGGTCGTCCCCCCGCCCACCACGGAGCAGGCCCGGAAGGCGGCGGAAGCGAGGAAGGTGTCCAGGAATCCGTCGATATCGACGCCGCGCAGCGTGCCGGCGTATCGCTCGAGCGGCGTCCCGCTCCCCCGGTTTCGACGCTGCAACACGTCGGTGCGGGCCCGGGTCGCCGCAGCGACCAGTTGGTCCGTGTCGATGGTATCGAGCGCGGCGAGGTCCTCGGGGTCGAGGCCGAGGAGCTCCGGGCGACCGGCGAGGAAGTGCGCCCGATAGGCGGCGTCGTAGATCAGGCGGTAGAGCGCCTCTTCGAGGGCGGCCTCAGGCATTCGCCACCATTGCCTTCAGCCGTTCGTAGTTGGCGACCGATTTGGGTATCAGCGCCCCCTCGTCGTCGAAGCGGGGGTCCTCGTAGGTGACCACCTCCAAGGCGGGGCATCGGGGGAGCAGGCGCTCCAGGAGTGTGAGTTGTTCGTCGAGCAGGATGCCGTGATGGGCGTCGACCAATCGATCACCGACGATGCTACACCCCGAGAGGTGAATCTCCACGCACCGCGCCAGGGGAAGCCTCTCCAGCGCTGCGTACAACGCCTCCCCCCGCACGCCCCGTGACCATTGCCACCCCAGCAGGTGGCCCACGTCCAGGGTGGCATCGGCGTCTCCGTCCTCGATCACCCGTCGGAAGTAGTCGTAGGCGTGCCATGTTCCGATGGTCCGGCCTGCGGAATCTCTGAGTGGTGAACGCCATTGTTCGGTCGTGCCGAAGACTCAGGGGGGCCGCGGGATCAGAGGAGCGGTAGCGCGCGCAGCTCGGCGGCCAGCAGCCCGAGCTCGGCGTCGCGGGGGTGGCCGGTGCGCCACACCAGGCGAAAGGAGTCGGCGAGGAGGGGCTGCGCGGGGAGCACGCGGGTGAGTCGTCCGGCCCCGAGGTCGTCTGCCACGAAATAGTGCGGCAGGACGGCCACCCCCGCGCCGACCAAGGCGCGGTGTCGGATGGCGGCGATGGCGCCCAGGATCTCGGTCCGCATGAAGGTCCAGGTCGCCGCCGGAGGCTGGGCGTCGAGGAAGTAGCGGAAGAGGGGGAGGTCGGGGTGGGCGTCGAGGAGGGTGTGGACGGCGGCGTCGGCGGCAGCGGTGAGGGGCAGCCGCTCCAGCAGCGCGGGCGTGGCGACGAAGACGTAGTCCTCGACGTGAAGGGCGGCGTACTCGAGCCCGGGGCTCCCGAGCCGGATGCTGGAGACCATCGCGTCGACCTGCCCGCGATGGACCCGGCCGAGGAGGTCCGGGCTGTCCCCGAACTGGAGGTGGATGGTTCGTTCCGGGCGGGCGGCGCCGAGCCCGTCGAGCGCGGGCACGATCCAGCTCAGGCCCAGCTCCCACCGGGTGCCGAGGATGAGCTCGAAGGGGGTGGGGGTGCCGTCGCCGCGGGCCGCGGGGCGGCAGCGGGCGGCTTCGTCGAGGGTCCGTTGGGCCTGGGGGAGGAGGCGGGCGCCCGCGACAGTGAGCGCGACGCGGCGGGTGGAGCGCTCGAGGAGCCGGACGCCGAGGAGGTCTTCGAGGGCGCTGATGCGCGCGCTGAAGGCCGCCGGGGAGAGGGCGACCGTCCGCGCGGCGACGCTGAAGTTGAGGTGGGTCGCGGCGGCGGCGAAGCAGCGGAGCGAGTCGAGGTCGGGGAGGGGCATCGGGGTTGGAGCAGCTCCTCTGTCTGGTATCCTCGCCGGATGCTCCTTCTCCTCGCCACCGTCGCCGCCTTCGAGGGCTTGCACCCGGGTTCCACCTGGTCGTACTGGGACGGAGGCGCCCTTTCGGGGAGTCCCGCCTGGTACAGCACCGCCTATGACGACAGCGCCTGGAGCGCGGGCGCGGCTCCGCTCGGCTTCGGCGGAACGGGCGTCGAGACCACCCTGGCCGCCCACGGTGGGTACACCTGGTACTTCCGCACCACGTTCGACGTCGCCGACGCGAGCGCGGTCACCGAAGCGCTGCTGGACCTGACCGCCGACGATGGCGCGGTGGTGTACCTCAACGGCACCGAGGCCGGTCGGTGGAACATGCCCACGGGCACCGTCACCGGGACCACGGCCGCCTCCGCCTCGACCCCCAGCCCGTTGAGTTGGACCGACCAGTCGCTGAGCACCGCGGCGTTGGTGGACGGAGAGAACCTCCTCGCCGTGGAGGTGCACCAGCGCAGCGTGACCTCCTCCGACATCTACCTGGACCTCGGCCTCTCGCTCTCGCCCCACCTCGTGGCCGGTCCCTGGGTGGTGCACGCCGCCAGCGACACGCTGACCATCGCTTGGGAGAGCCGCGAGCCCGACGCCGGCTCGGTGAGTTGGGGGACGACCGCCGCCTACGGCAACGTGGACAACGATGGCGTCTCCGACACGCTCCACTTCGTCACCCTCACCGGACTGACGGCGTCCACGATCTACCACTACGCGGTCACCGCCGACGGCTGGACCAGCGGCGACCTCACCGTCACCACCCTTCCGGCGCCCACCAGCGACGACCTCGTCATCGCGCTGTACGGGGACAGCCGCACCAACCCCGACCTTCACAACGCCATCGCGTCCCTGGTCGCCGCCGCCGACCCCGACCTCGTGGTTCACTCCGGGGATTTCGTGGATGAACCGGAGTCGGACACCTGCTGGTACCACCAGGTCTTCGACCCCGCGAGCCCGTACCTCTCCAGCACGCCGTTCTTCCCCGTGCCGGGCAACCACGAGACGGAGTTCACCTACCCGACGAGTCCCTATTGGGATTACTTCCCCTCGGGGGATGCCACCAGCTGGTGGTCCACGGTGGCGGGCCCGGTGCGGCTGATCATGCTCGACTCGAACGACCCCGACTACGCGGACGGCGACCCTACCGACTCGGCGCAGTGGGCCTGGCTCGTGGCCGAGCTGGCGGCGGCGACCGAGACCTACGTGGTCGTCACCCAGCACCACCCCGTGTACTCTTCGGGCTTCCACGCCACGGACACCTCGGTTCAGGGGTTCCAGGCTTGGTTGGGTCCGTTGTTGGAGAGCTACGGCGTGACGGCGTTCATCGCCGGACACGACCATCGCTACGAGCGCAGCCAGGCGGGGGGGACGGCGTACCTCACGGTAGGCGGTGGCGGGGCCGCGCTGCAACCGGCGTGCAACCCGGCCGTGTGGGGGAGCCTCTGCGACAACCCCTACCAACAGGCAGTGTCCGACACCTACTGCTACGGTCTGCTCACCTTCACGGACGGGGAGGTGTGGTTCGAGGTCTACGATGAGACCGGCGCCGCCCTCGAAGCCCCCGTCCTCCTCGTGGAGAGCGCCTCCGGAGCCGCGCCGACGGTCAGCGTGACCGGGCCCGACGGGGTGTGCGACACGGTGGACGCCTCGATGGTGGTCGACGCGGTGGTGGCGGACCCCGACAGCGTCGCGGACGTCACGATCGGGGCGGACACCGACGGCGCGGGGTGCGACGGGACCACGCTGCGGACCGGGTCCGAGGCGGACGGAGCGCAGAGCTGGACGGTGACCACCAGCGCCCTCGCCGCCGGCTCCTGGTACGTCTACGTGGTCGCGGACGACGGCGACACCTCCACCTGCGCGTACGCCGCGGGCCCGGTGCGGGTGGCCCATGCGACGACCTCGGGCACCACGTTGATCGCCTTGGGGAGCACCTGGTCCTACTCCGGCACCGGGGCCATCCCCGCCGCCACCTGGTACCGTTCCGCCTACAACTCCACGTCCTGGGCCACGGGGTGTGGCGAGCTCGGCTTCGGCGACGGGGACGAGGCGACCACGCTCACGTCGGGCATCAACACCGCCTATTTTCGACGGACCTTCACCTGGTCGGGCAGCGCTCCCGCGTCTCTCGTGGTGGAGGCGGCCATCGACGACGGCGCGGTGATCTACCTCAACGGGCGCGACGTGAGGCGGATCCGGATGGCCAACGGCGCGGTGAGCTACGCGACCTACGCCAGCCAGACGGGGGAGGGAACGCCGACGGTGGTGTCGACGCTCAACGCCGCCGCACCCGGCTACCTCGTCAGCGGCACCAACACCCTCGCGGTGGAGGTCCACCAGCGGAACGCGGCCTCCTCGGACCTCTCCTTCGACCTGCGGCTGATCGCGGTGCCGTGAGCGGGGCGCCCCGCTGAACACCGGCTTCGTCGACGCCCCGCCCCCCTTCGGAGTACGGTCCCCGCATGGCCATCCCGCCCTACCTCGCCGCCTGCGTCCAGCTCCGGTCCACCGACGACGTCACCGCGAACCTCGATCGCGCCGAGGCCTGGATCGTGCGCGCCGCCGGCTACGGCGCGAAGCTGGTCGCCACCCCCGAGAACACGCCGTTCCTGGGCCCCCCGGCGGCCAAGCTCGCGGCCATCGCCGCCGATGACAGCCGGATCAACCGCCGTTTCGCCAAACTCGCCCGCGACCTGCGCATCCACGTGCTCGTGGGCTCGGTGGCCGAGCCCATCGACGCCACCCGGTGCACCAACACCTCGCTGCTCTTCGGCCCCGACGGCCTCGTCGCCGTCTACCGGAAGCTCCACCTCTTCGACGTGGACATCCCGGGCGGACCGCGCTTCGAGGAGTCGGCCCACGTGGTGCCCGGGGAGCAGGTGGTGGTGGCGGACACGCCGCTGGGCCGCATCGGACTGACCATCTGCTACGACGTCCGCTTCCCCGAGCTGTACGCGGCCTGCGTGGCCCAGGGGGCGCAGATCCTCACCGTGCCCAGCGCCTTCACCGTGCCGACCGGTCAGGCCCACTGGCACCCGCTGCTGCGCGCGCGCGCCATCGAGACCCAGTGCTACCTGCTCGCGCCCGCGCAGGAGGGCCGCCACGACCCGAGCGGCGCACGCCAGTCTTATGGCCACTCCCTCATCGTGGACCCCTGGGGCGTCGTCCTCGCCGACGCCGCCGACGGCGAAGGCCTCGCGCTCGCGGAGATCGACCTCTCCCGGGTGGACGCGGTCCGACGAGGGATGCCGGTCGGGGAGCATCGGCGGAGGTGGTGAGGCTTCGCGCCGTGACCGGGGAACCTCCTCAGCGAACGGAGCGTCACCCCCTCAACTTCTCCCACACCGCGTCCCGCTCCGTCTCGGCGTCCACGATCGAGAACTCGTTCTCGGGGTAGAAGCCGATCGCCACGCCCTCGTTGGGGCAGAAGTCCAGGCACCCCACGGCGGTGACCTTGAGCGGTCCTTTCAGCCCCGCGGCCTTCACCCGCCGCTTCAGGTCCTCGCGCAGTTCGACCGCACCATGGCGCCCGCAGCTGGGCTTGGGCGCACCGGGCTCCCGAACGTTGGTGCAGACCAGGAGGTGGCGGACCGAGGCGGGGGGCTTGACGGGGATCATGTGCGGGGTCTATCGCCGAGCGACGATCGCGTACATGAGCGGCAGCTCCGGGGTGCCCTCGGGTACCGTCCACCGGTTTCCGGGCAGCAGCTTCATCGGCTCCTGCACCTTGCACCCGTTGCTGTAGGGGTACTCGGCGAAGTGTTCGAGGCGCAGCCCGGCCGCCAGCGCGGCGCTGATGATCTCGGCGAGCCCCCAGGGGAACTCCTGGGTGGGGTGCGGATTCGAAAAAGGTGCGACCTCGGCCAGCTCGCCCAGGGCCCCCTCGGACCGGGCCACGTAGTCGCCCACCCCGACCTCGTGGAGCACCTCCCCGTGCGTGGAGTAGGGGTAGCCGTGGCGCCACTGCCCGTCGAAGATCCACATCACCGGATGGAACTCCACCAGGATGTAGCGGCCCCCGGGGGCCAGGGCGCCGGCGACGCCGCGGAAGTAGGCCTCGAGGTCGGAGATCCACCCGATCGCCCCGTACGACGCGAAGGCCACGTCGAACCCGCCCTCGGTGCCGAACCACTCGAACAAGTCGCTGCGCACGAAGCGGGCGTCGATGCCGCTGGCGTCGGAGAGTTCGGTCGCGAAGGCGATGGCCTCGTCGCTGATGTCCACGCCGACCAACTCGGCGGCCCCGAGACGGTGGAGGGAGAGGGTGTCCTGCCCGGCGTTGCATTGGAGGTGCACCACCCGCTGGCCGGCGAGATCCCCCAACAGGCCGATCTCTTCGGGAAACAGGGTGCTGCCGCCGTTGCGCAGAAACGCCGCCTGGTCCCCCTTGTGGCGGTTGTGGGCCACGGTGGCGGAGTTCCAGGAAAGACGATTGGCCTCGTGCGCGTCCCGGTTGATCATCGGGTGGCCAGGAGCCCCATCATCCACAGCATGGCGATGACCTGGGTGAGAAAGAAGGTGAAGCGGACGTTGATCACCATCCCGCGACCCGAGCTGATGTGGGCGATCGACTGGCACACGCGCGCGCCCAGAACGACCTGCGCGAGGGTGTCGAAAGTAGGGTCCGCCATGCCCGACGCGGCACCGATGAGCACGACGGCCCCGAACACGGGGAGGTTTTCCGCCGCGTTCGCGTGGGCCCGCATCAGGCGTTGGTACCAGCCCGGACCGTGGGGGACCGCCGCGGGGAATGAACCCGGGTGCGCCTTCTTGAGCACGACGCTTCCGACGCGGTAGGGGCCGATTCCCACCGTGACGAGCAGGAGGGTCCACGCGGCGAAGCCGAGCAGGCAGTACAGGGAGGTGGTCATGGCGGCGCCCTTATCCGGCGGCGAAGAAGGCGTCCGCGGTCTGGTAGGAGACGCCCAGGTTCTCGGCGAAGGCGCGGTCGCTGTCCATGTCGCCCACCATGATGCTCGCGTCGCGGTCGACGTTCCGGGCTTCGATCCAGGCCACGCCCATGCCGGGCATGGGCTTGCGACACCAGCAGCGGATCTCACCCGCCGCGTGCGGGCACCACCGGACCTCCAGCGGGAGGTCCAGGAGCGCCACGGTGCGGTCCACGCAGGCCGCCACCTGCTCGGCGGTGACATCCCCCCGGGCGATGCCAGACTGGTTGGAGACCCCGAGGAGCAGCCACCCCTCGGCGTGGTAGTGGGCCAGCCGTTCTTTGCGCCCGGGGAGGAGCTGCACGTCGTCCGGGTGGGCCGGATACGGTGCCCCGCTACGGGTGTGCCGAATCGTGCCATCCAAATCGAGGAACAAGGCGCGGCGGGTGCCGGTGCGCGCCCGCTGGAACGGCGCCTGCTCGACCGTGATCCCCTCCTCTGCCCGCGGTGGTTGCCAGGATTGGAAGAACCGGTGGATGGCCTGAGGGGGGATGTCGTTCTCCTCGATCTGCTCACCCGGCTCGAGCAGGCGGCCGTATCGTTGGATCATCCGTCGACAGGCGTTGTAGAGCGCCTCCCCGGGTGGCGTGGCCACGTTGACCACGCGGACGGGCACCCGGTGCGCACGCCCGACCTCGACCACTGCGGCACGGTTGGCGCGGGTTCCGTAGGTGTTGTCGAGCACGAACCGGCGCTGGCCCTCGGCGAGTCCCTGGGCCAGTCGGGGGACCAGCCCGGCCAGGGTGCCGCCGATCAGGTCCCGGTTGAGGCGGGTGTAGCCCCGATCCACGAAGAGACCGACCCGGCTGGTCTTCCCGGCGGCGGGCGGCCCAGCGATGAGCACGATCTCCTCGGCGACCACGCCCAGGGCGGCGAGGTCCTCGGAGTCCAGGGGCAGGGTGGCGGCGGCGGCGGCGTCGCGCACGTGGGCGACGGTCGTGGCTCCCACCACCGGCCACACCCCTCCGGCCAGGTGCCAGGCAAGGGTGACTTGCGCGGCGCTGACCCCGTGCTTCTTCGCGATGCGGCTCACCTCGGCGTCGGGCGCCTTGTCGGCCCGGGCGTGGCCGCCCAGGGGGCGATGCGCGAGGTACGGGATGCCCAGCGCAGCGCAGCGGTCGGCGACGGGGTCGGCGTGAAAGCGGTTCCGCTCGTTCTGGACCCCGGCGATGGGGGTGATGGTCTGCGCTTCCTCGATCTGGGCCGCGGTGACGTTCGAGAGGCCCACTGCGCGGATCTTCCCCTCCTCCCGGAGCCGCGCGAGCGTGCCGACGCTCTCCGCGAGCGGCACCTTGGGATCCACCACGTGGAGCAGCATGAGATCGAGCTGCTCGACGCCGAGGTTGCGGAGGCTCGCCTCGCAGGCCGACCGCAGCCGGGCCGGAGACCCGTCTGGCACCCACCGCCCCCCCGGACGACGAAGCCCAGCCTTCGTGACCACCCGGGTGGTCCGCCCGCGGATGGCGTCGCGGAGGAGCCGCTCGTTGTGCCCCAGATCCCCCTCGTCCAGCCCGTACGAGTCCGCGGTGTCGAAGACCTGGAAGCCGGCGTCGAGCGCGGCGCGGAGCACCTCGGCGGCGTTGTCCGGCCGGCCCTGGGTCGAGAGGCGCATCCCGCCGAAGACCACGGGGAACACGTCGCCGTCCAGGAAGGCCCGCGGGCGCACCGGGGCGCGGGCGCGGGGTCGTGCCAGGCCCAAACCCCAGAGGTCCTCGTCTTCGAGCTCGAAGGTGCGGAGGTCGACCGTCGCGCCCAGCGGGAGCAGAGTCCACCCCCGGTCGAGCCGCCGCGCTTCTGCGGGATCTACGAGCAGCACCTCACGTTTCGCGCCCGCCGCCCCGGCCCGCACGGCGGCGACGACGGTTCCGTTCAGGACCGCGTCCACGAGCGCCCGCAGCTCGCCGTCCGGCCGCGCCGTCGCCATCCGCGGTGCCACCGACAAGAACCGGCTCACCTCCCGCTCCCCCAGCTCCAGCCCCAGCGACAGCTCCGCCGGGTTCAACGGGGGCTGGGCCGCCGCCATGATCCGGCGCAACTTCTCGGCGTACTCCGCCTTCTGGGCGCCGATCCGTTGGGAGGCGACGGTCTGGGCGCGGGCGCGGGCGGTCGGGCTCACCGGCATCGATCGCCTCCTTACTCCGCCGTGCTACTTTCCGGGCATGGCACGACAGGTCATCCTCGAGCTCGACGGCGAGCGGAGCGTCTTCGGCATCGAGAAGCACGCCCGCGAGAAGGTCTACGGCCTCAAGAAGCGCGTCGTCGTCGACGAAGAAGGGCGCGAGTGCGGCCGGGCGCTGTTGTCGGAGGACGGCACCACGCTGCTCCCCCCCGGATGTACGGCCGACCTCTACCTGGACGAGGAGCTCGACGTCGTCGAGCGCTCCGACCTGCGCGCGGTGAACGCCGAGGGCGTCCCCGTCCCCCCTGTGGCCAGTACGCTCGGCGTGGCCACGGTGCTGACCGGGCCGGTGCCCTACGCGCGGGTGCTCGACTTCGTCACCCCCGTCGTGTACCGCTTCGACCCCGAGACCCTGGGGGAGCGGCTCAAGGCGGGCCTCGCGCGCGGAGAGGTGTACGAGTCCACCTTCGCCTACCGGGACGGCTTCGACGCCCAGACCCTGCTCGTGGTGCAGAACGACACCGGGGTGTTCGGGCTGGTCGGCCGTCCGACCGGCTTCACCTGGGTCGTGCGGGCCACGCCACCCCCGACGGACGCGGACGAACCCGAGTTCGACGACGATCTCGACTTTGGGATGCTCTGATGCCGCGCTTCCTCCACCTCACCGACCACCTGCGCCGAGACGCCACGGTGGGCATCACCGGCCCGGTCGCCGGCCCCAAGCGGTCGTTCGTCGGGCCCGCGGGGCAGGTCGCCCGTTCCACCCGGCTGGTGAAGACCACCGAGGGCCACGACTACGTCGCCCTCGCCGCGCTCCACCCCGACCCCGAGGCGCTCGCGGCCGCGCTGCTCGCCGACGATCCCGAGGTGGATCTCGAACAGGTGGGGCGCCCGGTGGGGCCGGTCAACCAGGTGTGGGTGAGCCCCGACGGCAAGGTGCTCTACTCCGCGCGTACGCTGCGGGTGGTCTACGGCCCCGACGGTACCGAGAAGTCACGGGAAGACTTCATCGACGTGGAGGCCACCGTCAGCGAGGAGGTGGCGCTTCCGTGGAGCGGGCGGCTGTTCCCGGTGGAACGGGTGGTGCGCAACTTCGCGCTGGTGCAGAAGGTGCAGCTCCGCCACATCAACGGCCTCACCTTCGACTTCCTGCACGGCCTCGCCCGGCACCTCCAGGAGAAACAAGCCATGTTGGTGCTGCGGGCCGGGGAGAAGGGCGACAAGGTCCTCATCTTCCAGCGAAATGGAAGCTCCTACTTCGGGTTTCTGGAGGGTCGCGCCACCGATGACGCCTTCCTCCTCGTGCTTCATCTGTCCAACCTCGAGCTGAAGGCGGATCTGGAATGAGCCTCTACACCAACGCTGGCCAGCCGTACGGCGGCGGGGTGTACGCCGGGGTCGGCGCCTTGGAGCCCGCACCGCTCAAGGCGAAGCTAGCGAACTACCGGCGCACGGTGGCCAAGCGGTACCGCGTCGTCACCCCCGACTTCATCACCGAGAAGATCGCCGACGAGAACGACCTCTACATCTCCACCAAGGTGGACGGCGAGCTCTGGTTCTTGTGCAAGTTGCGGGGAGAGGTCGCCCTGTGCTCCGCCACCGGTCGGGTTTTGGAGGGGATCCCCCTGCTGCTGGAAGCCGAACGCCACCTCGCTGCGGTGGGCGAGTTCGTCGCCGCCGGTGAGCTCTTCGCGCTCAAGCGGGAGGGGCGTCCCCGCGTCATGGACGTCGCGCGGGCATTGGGTGACAACGCCCTCGCACCCACCTTGGGTCTGAAGCTCTTCGATCTGGTGTCCGAGGGCGAGGACGACGCGCAAAGGCGCCCCTACGCCGACCGGCACGCCCGCCTCGAGACCCTGTTCGGGGACGGGAAGCGCGTCGGGGTGGTGACGACCGTGCGCGGCTCGGTCACCGAGGTGGTGAGCCGCTTCGAAGAGTGGGTGCAATCCGGGAAGTTCGAGGGGCTCGTGGTCCGGGCCGAGTCGATGACCTACAAGGTCAAGCCGACGATGGACCTCGACGCGGTCGTCCTCGGCTTCGGGGAACACCGCGCCGGCGACGTCAGCGACGTACGCGAGCTCATCGTCGGCCTGATGCGCCCCGACGGCGGCTTCCAGGTGCTCGGCACGGTCTCCAACGGACTGCGCGACGCCGACAAGGTCGCCTGGTACAAACGCCTCGAGCCGATGGTCGTCCCCAGCCAGTTCCGGATGGCCAACTCTGAGGGGACGCTGTGCCAGTGGGTGCGGCCCGAGATCGTGGTCGAGCTGAGGGTCTCGGACCTCCTCGACAGCGACGGTCAGGACGCCCCAATCCGGCGGATGGTCCTGGCCTTCGACCCCGCGACCGGCTGGGACACCAAGGAGATCCGGCCCTTCGTCTCGCTCATCTTCCCGATTTTCGTGCGGGAGCGCACCGACAAGCAGGTGGACCCCATCTTCGTGGGGTTGGAGCAGATCACTTCCATCGTGCCGCTCGACAGCCGCGATGCGCGGCCGGTCGGCGTCCCGGTCGCCACCGCACGGGTGCTCAGCCGCCGGGTGTGGGCCAAGCCGGGGAAGGGGGGTACGGCAGTGCGGAAGGCCATCCTCGTCGAGACCCATCGGGGTGAGGGCAACCCGCCCTTCGTGGCACATTTCACCGACTTCTCCGCGGGGCGAAAGGAGCCGTTGCAGACGGCGCTTCGGGTGGCGAGCACCCGCGCGAAGGGCGAAGCGGCGGTGGAGTCGTGGATCGTGGAGAACATCAAGAAGGGGTGGGAGGAGAGGTAGCCCAACCGCGCTTCTCACCGACGTCCGACCCGGAGCGCAGGATGCCGCAATTCACCACCGTCTCATCCGTTCCCGTCCCACCCGACGCCGCGTTCGCGTTCGTGTTGGACCTCACCCAATGGCCGCTCTTCACCGGCTACGGGCCGTTGCCGGGAATCCTGGCAGCGAAGCTGCCGCCGGGGGAGACCGTGCAGTTGGGCTCCCGGATCCACGTCGACGACGCGGATGGGCGGCACCACTTCGAGAGGGTGGAGGTGTTCGAGCCCGGGCGCCGGCTTGCCCTCCGGATGGAGCTGGTGCCACCGGCGTCGTTCTTCATGGCCGACATCTACGAGGAGGTGCGCGTCGAGGCCGTCAACGGCGGCACGCGGGTGACCCGCACCTTCACCGCCACGCCCCGGGCGTGGTACACTTGGCCGTTCGCCTGGTTGTTCGGCAACTTCTTTTTGAGTCGGGCGGTGGACAGGCACAACGCGGCGGTGGCGGCGCGGGTAGCCGCAGGCTGAGTGTGGCGGCGCAGATTCGAGGGCCGAGGCGGGTTAGGGCGAAACCACCTTCGGTGATCCATGCTCCTGCTCCTCCTCGCCTGCACTGAACCCGCCATCATCAAGGTCACGGGGGATTCGACCGCGGTTGGCGACGACACCGCCGCCACGGACACCGCCGTGGACACCGACACTACCCCCACCGTCCCCCTCGAGATGACGTGGACCCTGTCGGCGGACATCCAGAGCCTCGGCACGGTGGGGTGGACCCAGGCCGAGGAGGCGGACGTGCACGTCGAGTGGACCTTCGAGGACGGGCTGTGGGCCCAGAGTCCGACCCGGCGCCTTGTCCCTGGGCCGCAGGAACAGCTCGTGCTCGGCATCCCCTATGCCACCGACGCCGAGGTCCGGGTCGTGAGCGACGCCGGCGCCGGTCCGGTGGTCAGCACCTCCCTCCCGGTCCGTACTGGCGAGGCCCCGTCCGGGATCCCCGTGCCCACCCTCCTGGTGAACGAGCCGTCCCTGCAGGAGCCCACCGGTCACTGGCTCCTCGGGAGCATCAACCAGGATGAGGGGGGGTGGAGCTCGGGCCGGTATTGGATGTACATCCTCGACCGGAAGGGGCGGCTGGTCTGGGCGAAACGCGCGGTGGACCGCAACTTCACCATCTACCTTCGGGTGTCCCAGGACAACGACATCCTCTGGGACGTGTCGACCTGGTGGTCCGAGTTCGACGACGGTGCGGCCTCCCAGATCCACCGGATGAAGATCGACGGGGTGGTCACCGAGACCATCGACGCACCCGGCATGCACCACGCGTTCATCGAGCTGCCTGATGGCTCCATCGCTTGGGGCTCGGGGGGTGACAATAGCGAGCGCCTCCAACAGCACCATCCCGACGGTACGGTCACCACCCTCTGGGACTGCGCGCCCTTCTACGCGTCGGTGGGGCTCTCG
>JAYVAS010000729.1:0-3552 GCA_043750895.1 Pseudomonadota bacterium | reverse complement strand
GGTCCAGATGCAGCCGGTGAAGGGCAACGGGTGCCGGGTGTACTTCGGCAACTCGGGTACCGAGGCCAACGAGGCCGCCCTGAAGCTGGCGCGCTGGGCCACCGGCCGCACCCACTTCATCGCCTTCCTGGACAGCTTCCACGGGCGGACCATGGGCGCCCTGTCCCTGACCTCCTCCAAGGTCCGTCAGCGCGAGGGCTTCGGCCCCTTCCTGCCCGTGACCCACACCCTGTTTCCCGATCCGTATCGCCTGGGCACCCGCGCCACCGAGATGGCGATGGACCACCTGGACATGCTGTTCCGCACCATCGTCCCCATCCACGACGTGGCGGCGATCTTCGTGGAGCCCATCCAGGGCGAGGGCGGCTACATCATCCCGCCCGACGACTTCCTGCCCCGCCTCCGCAAGCTCTGCGACGACAACGGCATCCTGCTCGTCTTCGACGAGGTGCAGTCCGGCATGGGGCGTTCGGGGAAGATGTGGGCCCACGACTGGGTCGGCGTCAAACCCGACATCCTGTCCTCCGCCAAGGGCATCGCGTCGGGCCTCCCCCTCTCCGCCACCTTCGCCTCGGAAGACGTGATGAAGTGGAAGCCTGGGGCGCACGCCAGCACCTTCGGCGGCAACCCCGTCGCGTGCGCGGCGGCCTGGGCCACGCTCGATCTGCTCGAGGGCGGCCTCATCGAGAACTCGGCGCACATGGGCGCGCGGCTCGTCCAGATGCTCCGGACCCGCATCGGGGACCACCCGTCGGTGGGGGACATCCGCGGACGCGGCCTGATGGTGGGCGTCGAACTGGTGACCGATCGCACCACCCGTGCGCGCGCCATCCAGCTACGCAATGATCTCTGCATGCACGCCTTCCACAAGTACGGTCTCGTCATCCTCGGCGCGGGCCAGAACACCATCCGGCTCTGTCCGGGGCTGGTGGCGTCTGAAGACGAATGTGCGGTCGCGGTAGACATCTTGGCGAGGTCCCTCACCGACCTCACTGGAGCCTGAAATGCGCAAGTTCGACGGCGTGGACCTCTACAACATCGACAGCCTGCTCTCGGAAGACGAACGCGCCGTACGCGAAGCGGTGCGCGGCTGGGTCGAAGAGAATGTCATCCCCATCATCGAAGGCCACTGCCGGGACGGCACCTTCCCGCACCACCTCGTCCGGCAGATGGGCGAGATGGGCCTGCTCGGGGTCAACCTGCACGGCTACGGCTGTCCGGGCATGTCGAACGTGGCCTACGGCCTCGTCTGCCAGGAGCTCGAGCGCGGGGACTCCGGCATCCGCAGCTTCGCGAGCGTCCAGGGCTCCCTGGTGATGTTCCCGATCTGGAAGCACGGCACCGAGGAGCAGAAGCAGAAGTACCTCCCCGGGATGGCCGCCGGAAAGCTCATCGGCTGCTTCGGCCTGACCGAGCCCGACTTCGGCTCCAACCCGGGCGGCATGGTCACCAAGGCCGTGGACGACGGCTCGCACTACGTGCTCAACGGCGCGAAGATGTGGATCACCAACGGCACCATCGCCGACCTCGCGGTGGTGTGGGCCAAGCTCGACGGCGTCATCCGCGGCTTCATCGTCGAGAAGGGCGACCCCGGCTTCTCGGCCCCCGAGATGAAGGGCAAGCACTCGCTCAAGGCGTCCGTCACCTCCGAGCTGGTGTTCCTGGACTGCCGCATCCCCAAGGACCGCATCCTTCCCCACGTCAGCGGCCTCAAGGGGCCGTTCTCCTGCCTCAACAACGCGCGCTTCGGCATCGCGTGGGGCGCGCTCGGCGCTGCGATGGCCTGCTACCACAGCTCGCGGGAGTACTCCCTCTCGCGTATCCAGTTCGGCAAGCCCATCGCCTCTTTCCAGCTCATCCAGAACAAGCTGGCGTGGATGCTGCGCGAGATCACCAAGGGGCAGCTCCTCGCGCTCCAGCTCGGGCGGATGAAGGACAACGGCACCATGATCCCCGAACAGGTGTCCCTCGCCAAGATGAACAACGTCGACATCGCGCTGGAGATCGCGCGGGTGTCCCGCGACATCCACGGCGCAAACGGCATCCTCGACGAGTACCCGGTGATGCGCCACATGGCGAACCTCGAGTCGGTGAAGACCTACGAGGGCACCCACGACGTGCACAACCTGATCCTCGGCCGGTGGATCACCGGCATCCAGGCCTTCGAGTAGGTCGCGCGCCTCGGCGCGCGGGCCCATCGGGACCGCGGCCTAGCGCGGAATGCGGAACCACCCCGACAGGTGCGCGAAGCGCGGATCGGCCGCGATCCGCGCCAGGTCCGGCGCCGGGTCGTGGTCGGGCGCGCGCGCGTAGACGTCCATCCCTTCGGGGGTGACGCCGAAGCTGGCCCGCGCGAACCAGGTGACGGCGTGGTCCGCGTCGAGGGCCACGAAACGCCACTGACTGGTGAACGGGAACAGCCAGCCAGCGCCGCGCCAGGAGAAGCCGTCGTCGACGACGGTGTCCACGCCCGCCAACCGCCGGGTCCGACCACCTTGTTCCCACTGGAGGACGTCATCCACCCGCCCGTCGGGGCGGCGGGTATACGTCACCTGCGCCGCGGACTTGCCCTCCCAGAACGGGAGGGTGGTCGCGATGATGTACCAGCAGCCCAGGGCGGCCTCGGTCATTGCGCCTCGCCGCCGAGCGCCGCCATGATCTGGTCCCCGATGCCGTCCGGCGACGTGGGAAACACCACGGTCGCGAAGGGGTGGCGCTCCTTCAGGCGTCGGATCAGGCTCGCGCGGGCGGAGAACGCCGCCGGCCCACCGATCACCAGGGCGTCCACCTCCCGCAGGCGATCGAGCGCCGCCAGACCCTCCTCCGGGCCCACCGCCGCCTGGACCTCCCAGCCCTCGGACCGGAGCATCGTCGCGACGAAACGGGTCATCTCGGGGTGACTGCCAACCAGGAGCACGCGCGCCACCGGCACCTCCGCCCCCACAGGGTAGCCACGTCGAGACCGCAAGGGAAGAGCTACGTTGTGCCTCCCATGGCCTCCCGAACCATCGCCACCTCAGTCGCCCGCGCCGACGGTCCGCCCGCCAACCTCGTCGACCTCGACGCCGCGCTCGCCGCCGCGCGTACCCGTTTCCCCGGTGCCATCCTGGCCCGGTACCTCGACACCATCCCCGTCATCGGGCCGGACTGCTTCGTCGCCCCCGGCGCCGCGCTGGTCGGGGACGTCACCCTCGCGGCGGGGAGCAGCGTCTGGTTCGGCTGCGTGCTCCGCGGCGACGTCAACCGGATCACGGTGGGCGCCCGGTCCAACGTCCAGGACGGCACCGTGGTGCACCTCGGCGACCGCGACCCCACGGTGATCGGCGACGACGTGGTCATCGGTCATCGGGCGGTGGTCCACGGGTGCACCATCGAGGACGGCTGTCTGATCGGCATCCAGGCCACGCTGCTGGACGGCGCGCGCATCGGCCACGGCAGCGTGATCGGCGCGGGGGCGCTCGTCCCCGCCGGCATGGTGGTGCCTCCCCACAGCCTCGTGCTCGGCATGCCGGGCCGGGTGGTGAAGACCCTGGACTCGGACGCCGAGGACTT
>JAYVAS010000728.1:0-1728 GCA_043750895.1 Pseudomonadota bacterium | reverse complement strand
CCATCGCCGAAGGTCCAGGTCACGGTGCCCGCGCTCGCTTCGGCGCCGAGCGTGGCCTCGACCCCCACCTCCACGACCACATGGTCGGCGACCACGGCCAACGTCGGGCTGGCCGGCGCGGCGGCCGAGTCTTCCGTGCCAGGTTTGGGGTCCAGACACGCGAGGGGGAGCCACAGCAGCCCGATCACCGTCCGCCTGCGGTGGTGAACTGGAAGCGGTGGACACCATCCATGGCGTTGCCATGGATGTCGGTGACGCCCTCCACCTCGAAGGTGTAGGTGACACCCGGGAGGAGGGGAAGCTTGGGCACGTAGCTGGCGATGGACTCCTGGGTGGAGGCCCAGCCCTCGACAGGGCGGCCCTCGGCGTCGAGCAGGCGCAGGCTCCCCGGGTACACCGACGCGGGCTCGACGAACTCGTCGAAGCCGATCCCCACGCGCGCGCCCACGTACCAGCCGGTGGAGTCCGGCTCGGGATTGGTGGACAGCACCATCGGCCCCTTCCGGTCGGCGTCGGTCTGCCAGGGCACGACCACCGTGGCCTCGTCGGTCTCGGGCTCGTCCACCGAGAGCAGCGCCACGTTTCCCCAGGGGACGGCGGTGTCGAGGTCCCCCGGCAGGGTGGCGGTGCCGATGGACACGAGGTTGCTGAGGTCCCGCGCGTCCCAGATCGAGGCGTGCGAGCTCTCGCCGACGAAGATCACACCTTCGTCGTAGAAGACGTAGCCGCCGTTGCCGGCGTCGGTGGTGTCACTCACGAAGGTGGGGTGGGTGGGATCGGAGATGTCGTACACGATGGGGCCGCCCGCGCCTTCTTTGCGGGCGAAAAACGCCCAGTCGCCGGTGCGGTTGCCGTGGTAGGTCTCGACCGGCTCGCCGTCCCGATTGGTGGTCGCGAACGGGGAGCCGGGGAGCAGGGTGGGGTTGGTGGGGTCGGAGATGTCGAGGAGCGCCGCCGAAGTCTGCTCGGCCGAGGTGACGAGCAGCTCGTTGCCGAGCGCGAAGACCCCGCCGGCGCGGAGGCCGAAGGCGACCTGCCCCACGAGCGTCGGGGAGCGAGGGTCGGTGGCGTCGACCACGAACACCCCGTTGTCCGAGCTCGCGACGTAGAGCCAGGGGTACTGCCAGAACACGGAGAGGCTGACCCGGGTGTAGGAGTCCGGGTAGATGGCGTCGGGCAGGATGAAGAGCCCGGCGGCGGCGGGCGCGGCGGGGTCGGAGAGGTCCCAGAACAGCGGTCCGGTGTCGAAGCCGCCGAACACCTTCCCGTTGCCCACCCCCCAGTCGCCGGCGTGGGGGTCGTCCGGGGGGAGGTACACGAAGCCCATGGCGTGGGTCTCCCGCATGTCGTCGCTGTACCCGTCGCCCGCGCGGACCGGCGCGCAGGGGTCCTCCATGTCGAAGAGCGAGATCCCGCCGCGGCCCCACTCGGGAGACCACGGGAGCACGAGGTGGCCACGGTAGGGGAGCTGCAGGTTGTGATGGAGCTCGTCGGCCTCGGTGCCGCTCAAGCTCGCGCAGCTCTGCCAGAGCTCGGCCTCGGTGAAGGACCGGGTCGAGCCGGCGGCGCGAAGCGGGGGGCCGGCGTCCCAGAAGGCCCAGCCCGGTTCGGTGGAGTCGTCGGACGCGGGGGTGCAGGCGAGGAAGAGGGAGAGGTGCACGCCGGGACTCTACCGCGGCTCGCGCCGCTCGGGTCGACACCCCCCCCGGAACGGTTAGTTCGCGCGCC
>JAYVAS010000727.1:0-2352 GCA_043750895.1 Pseudomonadota bacterium | reverse complement strand
GCGATCTGGGCTGCCAGCCACGTGCGCCCGAGGTCCTCCTTGTGATTCGGCCCGGGGGTGTCGCCCGAGCCGTCGACGATGCGGGGGATCACCGCCGGGTCGAAGTCGGCGGAGCCGGCGGGGCGCTCCCGCTCCCGCGGCGCGGCCTCGCGCTCCATCCCGAACGCGCGCAAGGCCGCTTTGCGGGCGGCTTCTTTGAGGCGATCACGAAACATGGGCTAGAGGTACGCTTCTTGGATGCGGAGCGTGTGTTGGCGCAACGCCTCCACCGCCTCTTCCGCGAGGTGCGTGAAGTGCACGGCGATTCGGTGGGTCGCCACGAGGCTCGCGTCCTGCTCGTCGACCGGGATCGGGAACAACCGCACGACCCGCGCCGCGCCGCGCCAGATCTTGTCCGCGCGCGGGATGCGCATCGTGAACAGGAGCGTGTCGCCTTCGGCGCAGCCGGCGACGTCCTCGAAGAGGAGGCCCGTGGCGCTGAAGTTCATGAACGGGTCCGGGGTGTGCTCCGGGCCGGTGGGCGGCGCGCCGATGGTCCAGGCGGTGACGCCGCCGTCGCCGTTGGGCGACACGTGCCAGGTCAGGTGAATCGCGCCTTCCACGCGCGGGTATTCGCGGTGGTCCGGCGGAGGGACCCGGCGGACCCGCACCACGAGGTGGCCGTCCGCCTGGCGCAAGGGGAGCACGATCGCGCGCGGCAGGGTGGACTCCTTTCCGAACTCCACGACCAGGCTCGAACCCATCTTGAACGCGGGCGCTCCGGCGTCCAGGTCGATCTGCAGCTCGTCCCCGCTCACTTTCACCACGGTCCCCTGGGCCATCGCCGGGGGATCGACCGCGGCCTGGACGAGATTGACCCGCTGGGGGGGGCGCAATGCGATGTTCATTCGTTCTCCGTACCGCTGAGGCTAACCGTAAAGTCAGCGCGGCGGACCGCGCCGTCGAATTGCGGGATCGGCCGGCTGGGGTGGGGGAAGGTGGTATCGTGGTACGGGAGTTCCCCCGGGTGCCTCACTCCTCGCCGGTTATCCGCGTATTGCTCATCGACGATGACGGGGACGACTATGTCCTCACGCGCGCGCTCCTGCAGGACGCGATCGGGGTCCGCTTCACGCTCGAGTGGGAGTCCACCTTCGAAGCCGGGCTCGAAGCGATGGCGCTCAACCGGCACGACGTGTACCTGCTGGACTACCGCCTCGGCGCGCGCACCGGCGTCACGCTGCTCTCCGCCGCGCGGGGGCGCGGGTGCACGGGGCCGGCGATCATGCTCACCGGGCTCGAGGATCGCGAGCTGGACGTCGAGGCGATGTCGGCCGGTGTCGCCGACTACCTCGTCAAGGGCCGCACCGACGCGCTCCTGCTGGAGCGCTCGATTCGGTACGCCATCGAGCGGGGCCGCACCCTCCAGGAGATCGAGCGGCAGCGGAAGGAGCTGGAGCGCTCCAACGCCGAGCTCGAGCAGTTCGCGTCCATCGTCTCCCACGACCTGCGCTCGCCCCTCCAGGTCATCAGCGGCTACGCCGAGCTCCTCGCCATCCGGTACAAGAGCCGGCTGGACCAGCACGGCAACGATTACATCCGGCACATCCTCGCCGGGGTGGCGCGCCAGGACGCGTTGATCTGCGACCTCCTCACCTTCGCCCGCCTCGAAGGGGGCCAGACGCGGCCCGGTCGGGTCGACCTGAACCTCGCCTTCGATACCGCGATGGTCGACCTCGCCGCCGTGCAGACCGGGGCCGGGGCGGTGGTGCGCCGCGGCGACCTCCTGCCGGTCACCGGGAACGACGTGCAGATCCAGCAGCTCCTCCGCAACCTCATCGGCAACGCCCTGAAGTTCCGCCACGTCGCCGCGCCGGTCGTGGAGGTCACCACGACCACGGACAACGGATGGGTCACGGTGTCGGTGGCCGACAACGGCCCAGGCATCCCGCCGCACCAGCACGAACGGATCTTCCGGATGTTCCAGCGGGGATCGGGCGCCGATCAGGTGGCCGGCACCGGGATCGGGCTCGCGGTGGTCAAGAAGATCGTGGAGCGCCATCACGGGCGGGTGTGGGTGGACTCCGACCTCGGACGCGGGTCCACGTTCCACTTCACGCTCCCGGCGGCGTGAACAGCCGGCGCGCGCCTGCACGAAGTTTGCACCGCCCCGCCGCGCCGCCGAAGCTGCCGCGACAGGGGTTGGCCAGAGGGGCACCGTAGGTTGGGATGGAACAACGAGGTTCATCGTGCATCCCATCGTCCGTCTCTCCGGCATCCTGTTGGTCTTCTTCATCGCGCTGATCGCCTGGGTCACCCTCGGTGGGGTCACCCACGGCCGAACCAGCAGCCAGCAGATGGGCCTGGAGGGGA
>JAYVAS010000726.1:0-3900 GCA_043750895.1 Pseudomonadota bacterium | reverse complement strand
TGGGGCCGTGGGAGGTGTACACCGCCGCCGCCGCGCTGAACCGGACCGATCGGGTGTTCCTGGTGGGCGTCGAGCCGGGCTTGATCCGGTGCGCCAAGGGGATGACCGTCCTGGCCGAGACCTCCCTCGCCGACTGTCCGCCGCTCGACGTCGTGGTCGTTCCGGGCGGGAGTGGTCGGCGCCGCGAGTCGGGCAACGCGGTGCTGTTGGACTTCCTGCGAGCGCACGCCCGCACCGGGAGCTGGGTGACCAGCGTGTGCACGGGCGCGTTCGTGCTCGCCAGCGCCGGGCTGCTCACCGGGCCGGCCACGACCCACTGGATGCACCTGGACGAGCTCCGGGATCTCGGGATCGAGGTCAGGGGCGGCGTCCGGTACGTCGTGCACGGCAAGGTGGCCACCGCGGCGGGGGTCTCGGCCGGGATCGACCTCTCGTTGTGGCTGGTGGCCGAGCTGCACGGGGCCGCCTTCGCCGAGGAGGTCCGGCGTTACATCCAGTACGACCCCGACCCCCTCCGGACGGGGTGACCGGAGGCCGGAGACCGGAGGCCGGAGTCCGGAGTCCGGAGGCTGGAGACCGGAGGAGGCCGGGCGGTGATAGGGCAGGTCCGACCTCCGGCCTCCGGTCTCCAGTCTCCAGCCTCAGTGGGCGCGCGATCCCCGCAGCTTAAGCGCGAGCATCGTCAGTTGCGAGACCACGCCGCTCATGCCGACCTCACCCACACAGACCCCCTGGAGCAGGGTGAGCCCGTAGGGGACCCGGTCGTCCGGCCCGGGACGCCGTTCGAGGAAGACGGGGACCACCCTCTGCGCGCTCTCCGGGTGGCGGCTCTGCTGGATGGCCTCGGCGATCTCCACCCGGGCGTAGAACGCCGCCTCGAGGTTGGGAGACACGAGCACCACGATGAGGCGAGACTGCCGGAGCGCCGCTGGGATCGCGAGGTCCCACGCCTGGCCCAGCTCGAGCGACGCGGCGTCGAAGAAGACCGACAGACCCGCGGGGTGCGCGGCGAGGTCGCGGTAGAGGGTGGCGGCGATGGGCGCATCCGCTCCGGCATGGGCCAGGAAGATGTCGTAGGGGTAGTCGGCGTGGGGCTGGCGGGCGGTCGGTCCGGCCGCGACCATGGTGGCGTGGGGCGCGACCCGGCACAGCGCCGCCACGCCGTCGATGTCGGCGGCGCGCCGAGGCCGGTCCTCGCGGAGGACGTCGAAGAACTCAGCGTCCAACAGGCCCTTCCTCTCCAAGAGGTCGACGACGGCTTCGGCGACCGAGCGGGGGGAGGCGAGCGCCCCGGGGAGCTCGGCGAGCGCGGCCGGCCACCGGTGCCGGACGAGCCAGCGCAGCTCCTCCGCGGAGTAGAGCGAAAGCAGCAGCGCGACGAGCTTCTCCATGGGGTCGGGCATTGGTAGTCTACCCCGCGCCGGGCGCGGCCCCCGTCGAAGACGGCCTCAACACTCACAATGGGGCGTCATCTCGATCACCATCCCCCGGGGGTCCTGGCGGAGCGCACAACACTGTTCGAAGGTGACCCGCATCTTACGCCGCCCCCGCTGGACCCGGGCCTTCAGGGTGGCAACCGGAATCCCCAGTCGGCGCGCCGCCTCGGCCTGCGTGAGGCCGCCGAGATCGGTGAGCCGGAGCGCGGCCGCCTGGTCCGCCGGGAGCTCGTCGAGGAAGGGCTCGAGACAGGCCGCCATCTGGGCGCGGAGGGCCTCGCCCGCGTCGTCCTCCTCCTCCAGGGGCAGGTCCTCGGCGGAGCCCGGTGCCGGGCGCCCGGCGCGTCGCCGGTGGTGGTCGGCGATGGTGTTGCGGGCGACCCGGAACACCCACGGCCCGAGGCGCTCGGTGTCTCGGAGGGAGCCGAGGCCGAGGTGGACGCGGAGGAGCGTGTCCTGGAGCACGTCCTCCGCGTCGGCACCGGCAACCCGGCGCGCGACGAAACGGCGCAGCTCCCCTTCGAAGCGGGTCAGGACCGAGGCCGCGTCGACGACGGCTGCGCCGGCGGTCACGGCTTGCGCCCTTCGATCGTCGCGGACATCACCAGGTCCACCGCCGGGTGGCCGGGCGCCCAGGACTCGGCGATGGCGCGGTAGCCGGGCTTCTCGCGCACCGCCACGTCGACGAAACCGGCGGCGTGCATCCACCCCTCCACCTCGGCCACGGTGGCCGCGCCGGCGATGCACCCCACCAGGAGGGCGAGGTCGGCCTGGACCGCCTCGGAGAGGGGTTCCCGTGCCACGACGTCGGCGATCGCCACCCGGCCGCCGGGGCGCAGCACCCGGAAGGCCTCGCGGAGCACCGCCGGCTTGTCCGGCGACAGGTTGACGACGCAGTTGGAGATCACCACGTCTACGGTAGCGTCGGCGAGCGGAAGATGCTCGATCTCGCCGAGCCGGAACTCGGCGTGGTCGATCCGGGCTTCCCGGGCGTTGGCGCGGGCCCGGGCGAGCATGTCCGGGGTCATGTCCACGCCCACCACCGAGCCGGTGGGTCCCACCGCGCGGGCGGCGAGCAGCGCGTCGAAGCCGGCGCCGCTGCCGAGGTCGAGCACCCGCTCCCCGGGACGGAGGTCCGCGATGGTCTGGGGATTGCCGCAGCCGAGGCCGAGGTTGGTGCCCGCGGGGACGGAGGCTTCGTCCTCGGCGGTGTAGCCGAGCAGGGCGGCGTCGGGCGGGGACGAGGTCACGGCCTCGCCGGCCGGCGCGCAGCAGGACGGGGCGCAACAGCTGCTCCCCCCGCGGGCGATGGCGCCGTAGCGGGCGCGAACGGTGTCTCGAACGGATTCATCAGCGTGGATGGTCATGGACACTCCTGGGCCGGGTATCGGCCTCCCCCACTCAGTCGCCGGGCGCCCGAAACGGATGCACCCGCGGCGACGAATTCACCGCCTCGGCGGCGGAGGCGGACCCGTCGGCGCCGGGATCGAGAACGCGAGGCTGGGAGCGCGGAAGCCCTGGATGGCCAGGGTCGGCCCGCCGGGCTGGATCCCCGCCGGCCACACGAAGGGCGTGAACGGATAGCTCGAGGCTCCGTTCCAGTTGCCCATGTCCCAGGCCTTGACCCGCTTGCCCGACGCCGTGGCGGGGCCGAAGGCGGCGTTGCAGACGGTCATGTAGGCCTCGACCAGGTCCGCCATCGCGATGGGGAAATACTCCCGGTTGATCACGATCGTGCGGCTTCCCGCGTCGATCAGCGCGCGGAGATCGGCGGGATCGAAGGTGAAGGTACCGGTCAGCTCGGCGCGTTCGAGCGCCTGCATCTGGGTGAGGAAGCTGTTCTGGGCCACCGCGGCGTCCCAGGCGGCCGGGCGCACCCGGTCCACCCACAGCGCATGGCCGCCGATGAGGCTCTTGCGGTGGTCCAACTGGTAGATGAGCTGGGTCTGGGCGCTCGCGATCTGCGGGGAGAGCGGGGGCTCGAGCAGCAGCGTGCCCGGCGCGTCGGCGAGCCCGGCGTAGAACCCGACCGGCACCTCGGCGCGGGTGAACTGGCTGTGCCAGGGCGCGTCCTGCAGGGTCAACTGGACGGGGATGGTCAGGGCGAGGAGCACGCCGGCGACGGCGCGCCGGGGACCGGCGGCGAGGAGCCGGTCGAGCCCGTGCGCGGCGAGCGCGATCAGGGCGAGGTTCAGCACCACGACGTGCCGGTAGGGCCACCAGAAACGCCGCAGGGGTCCCGCGAGCCCGTAGACCCACTCGTAGGGCCCGTGCGGGAGGAGCGGCCCGGCCATCAGCGCGGCGAAGAAGAGGGCGACGACGAGGAGGCCGACGCGGGCCCAGGTCGGCGCGCCACCGGGCGGCGCGGCGGCGGCGCGACGGCGGGGGACGAGCGCCACGAGGGCGAGCAGGCAGGTGGTCAGCGGGAGGGCGCGTCCCGAGTGGCGGCCGCCGGTGGCCAGGA